>CALKUW010000307.1 GCA_937996585.1 uncultured Flavobacteriales bacterium | reverse complement strand
GCCGGGGGTCAACCGCCACGAGATGCCCGACCCGAACAGCGCACGCGATTCAAAGGATGATGTCAGTACGTCCGAGCCCAAGCTGTCCAAGTCTGAACGAAAGCCCTCATTGAGATTGCTGGAGGTCAGTGCCACCTCCATGGGCCTGAGTTCGATGCGACTGCCTGTAGCGGCGTTTTCCACGAACCGCTCGACCAGTCCAAGCTGAACATAGGTTCGGCTGAACCTCGGCCTGCTCTCATCCCGCAAAGTCAAGGAGACAAGGCTCTCAGGCTTGTTCGATCTGGGAAAGCGGTCCGGACCGAAGGGGATGAGGCGGGCGGCATTGTAGGTCAAGCCCAAGCTCAGTACCCTGGAGTTGAATAGGGTCGGCTCCTGCAAAGTGGCATCCTGACCCACGTCATAGGGCGTCACGGTCTCCAGTCCAGCACCGAAATCAATGGAAACCTGTTCCGTGCGCCTTCGAAAATCCTGATCGGAGAGCGAAAATGCCACTTCTCCTCCAAGCCCTTGCCGGGACGTCAAGGCCCCATTGAACTTCATGATGCGCCGCTGTGCCGGATATGCATCGAAATGGACATGTAACGGCAGGAATTCAACTGCTTTCCTAGGCTCCAGGGCCGCAATGTCAACGCGCACATCCTCAACCAGCGGTATCGTGCGAATGGCTTGTCTCGCTCCGGCCAGCGTGCTCGGATTGAAGGTGTCCCCCTCCTCCAGATTAAGGCTGTGGCCGAGTCCACGTGGGCTCCTGTTGACCGGAAGGCGCCAGTGGATGCCCGAAAAGGTGGTGTCCTTCATGGCCGTCAATTGACGGGGGTGCCAGTGGAACGTGATGCTGTCCAACCTCGCCCTTCGGTGACTCCTTACCCCTTCGACAAGCTGAACGGGCAGCACTTGGATGTCGAGGTCGACCTGAGCTGAGGCATCGCTGCCCGTGGTGTCAATGGCGATGGCAACAAATTCCGAAGTGAGTCCGAACCACCCTCGTTCCTGCAGGTTTCTCGCCAGCAGTTCGCGCTGTCTATCGAGTTCATCCAGATCCAGGGCGCGTCCCTCCCAGCCGGTCCACTTCTCCTGCAACCATTGGATTTCACTTGCGTCCAACCCGCTTGAATCCGCACCCACAGTCACGGACCGACAATGCATGCGCGGCCCTGGATTCAATCTGATCTGCAAGGACACCCGGTCTTTCCTGATGTGAACGGTATCCATGGATACCGCGCCGTTGAGGAATCCCTTGCGCACCATGCGGGACTGGAGCAATGCCCTGCTTCGTTCCAATCCCAATGGATCGAATTTCGAGGCCACACCGGTCGGAGGAGGCAGGTCGGCTTCTTCCTTCCGTCGAAGGCTGCCCGTCCATTGAGCCAAACCATGCCGAACCGGAATGCCCAGCCAACGTTCCGGCGACTTCAATACCACACCTCCTGCGAGCCAGGACTGCCATGTGCCGATGTCGGGAACTTCCTCACCCCCGCCTCCTTCCAAGGCCCAAACCGTCTTCCACACCCTCGGGGGCGGCGCTTCTTGGGCATTTGCATTCTCCATCCCCAAGGGACCCCATCCGCAGCAGCCTCCTGCAGCGATTGCCATCAGTATGCGCCATCTTGCGCCGACGGGGTACCAATTGAACATGCCTACGAAGAACGAAATTCTCGCCGTGCGCGCATTGCACCAGCGAAAATCCCGCAGGATGGAGGGTAAATTCATCGTGGAGGGCAGCAAATGTGTGGCGGAAGCCCTCAATAGCAACTGGCCGATCCTGGGCCTCTACGCAACGGAGGAAGCGAGCTTGAACCCGGATTGGAATGCCCAGAAAGTCCCATCCCGGGATATGGCACGGATGAG
This sequence comes from uncultured Flavobacteriales bacterium, assembly GCA_937996585.1. Classification (GTDB taxonomy): domain Bacteria; phylum Bacteroidota; class Bacteroidia; order Flavobacteriales_D; family Sanyastnellaceae; genus UBA8752. The sequence goes on along the minus strand of CALKUW010000307.1, from coordinate 1,024 downwards.
CGCGATGACCACACCTCCCGGCGTGCTGGCTGTGGTGGGGATGCCTCCTCCCGAGATACCTACCTATGCAGATGCAGCATCCGGAAATGGCCTAGGCATCATACTGGACGGGCTGTCGGACCCGGGCAACCTTGGCACCATCATCCGAACGGCGGCATGGTTTGGCCTGGAAGGCATCTGGGTGTCCAAAGGGTCTGTTGACCCCTTCAATCCCAAAGTCGTGCAGTCCAGCATGGGCGGAATTTTCAAGGTGGGCATCTGGGAGGTCGATCTGGAGACCGCATTGCCGTCCATGCTGGACGCGGGGTGCACCATTCTGGGGATGGACCTTCAGGGTGTGACCCTTCAGCAGGTGAAGCAGGAATTCGGCGGGCAGGGCGTACTGGCGGTGGTCGGAAGTGAAAGCCATGGACTCCGTCCCGCGGTGCGCGATCTCTGTAACGGTTTCGTGCACATTCCCGGACAGGGCGGGGCCGAATCCCTCAATGCCGCGATGGCCGCAGGCATTGCCATGGCCGCATGGTCATGGTCATGAAGGGTCGGAGCTGATAACCGCCCCTCTTACCACCTCCCTGTACACCTCACACATGGCAGAAGAGACCGTGTCGAGGTCCTGCCTTCCGAGGGCCTCGTGCAGCCATTGCTCCACTTCCCTCGTCCGGGTCTTGAAGCTTTCAGACAAGTGGCTGTAATCCCCTTCGCCCAAGGCGTTTTCCGCCTCGCGTGCCCACTTTCCGCTGATGCCCAATGCACGCATGGAACGGTTTACTTCCTCAGCGGCCTTCTGCCAATCTCCCCGGTCTCCGTTTGAATCGAACCATATGGCCTCACCTTCCGCACATTGAACCTGGCCCTTCCAGCCTTCCAGCCCCGCCTTCATGCTTTCTTCATCGTCCCCCTCAGCCTTGAAGCCCTGCAGCTTTTCCCGCACGAGGAAGGCGTCGCAGGGATTCAAGTCATAACGTATGACGACCGGGCGCAGCAGGCCATTCAGCGATTCGGGGCCCTTTTCCTCGCCGCCCCA
>CALKUW010000306.1 GCA_937996585.1 uncultured Flavobacteriales bacterium | reverse complement strand
GTATGACGAAAGTCATTGCATTTGGCGGGCATTCCGGCGATATTGAGGGACCTCACTGAATCAGACCGCCCCATGAAATCGCACGACGTCATCATCGCCGGCACCGGCATATACGGCACGTCCATGGCGTGCATCCTCGCCAAAGCGGGGCTGGACGTCCTCCTCATCGAGCGCGGCCGACATCCGCGCTTTGCCCTCGGCGAGGCCCTGCTCCCCCAGAGCGCCATCTGGCCCTTCATCATCGGTGAGCGGTTCGGCATTCCCGAAATCGGGCACCTGAGCCATGCCGACCGGATCGTGGACCACATCACACCGTCCTGCGGGCTGAAGCACAGTATTGGTTTCGCACATCACACCGAGGGCCAGCCGGTGGATCCCGGTCGCCTGCACCAGCTCGTGCCGCCCCACCTTCCGTTCTACAGCGAAAGTCACCTGTATCGGGAGGAGATCGACCAGTTCCTTCTCGATGCCGCCATCCGCTACGGGGCGCAATACGTGGACGAGACGCCCATCACGGACGTGGCCATCGGCGCGGACGGGGTGGTCGTGTCCAGTCCTACCGAAAGCTACCGGGCCGCCTACTACGTGGATGCATCGGGCCGCGGTTCCCGACTCGTGGAGCAACAGGGCTACCGCAACGGTGCACCGGAGCCTGAGACGCACAGCCGGGCCATCTACGCCCATGTGGAGGGGCTGCAGCCCTTCGACAACCTCGTGCCGTCGCCCTCGCAGGGCAGGCAGTGGCACGAGGGCACCTTCCACCACATGTTTGACGGCGGTTGGATGTGGGTCATTCCCTTCGACAATTTCTCCCGCTCCGAATCGCGCAAGGCGAGCATCGGGCTCATGCTGGACCCCCGTGTCCACCCCGAGGCCCAAGACATGACCGCTGAGGAGGAGTTCCACGCCTTCATCGGGCGGTATCCCGACATCGCCCGCCACCTGGAGGGCATCGAGGTCACCATGCCCTTCACGCGCACAGGCCGCCTCCAGTACGCCTCACGGCAGTCCGTCGGTGATCGGCACTTCACGGCGCCGTCCACCTTCGGCTTCATCGACCCGCTCTACTCCAATGGCCTCATCCAGACCTTCGAGAGCATCTTCTATGGCGCCCGGCACCTCCTTTCCGCTTTCGGGGTGGAGAAGGGGCCGGTGAAGCAGGGCGATTTCTCCCAGGCTGCCTTTGCGCGCATGGAGGTGCTGCACCGCACCCAGCTGAAGCAGGCCGACACCATGATCTCCAGGGCCTATGCCTCCATGTCCGACTTCGCCACATGGAACGCCTGGACGCAATTCTGGCTCGCTCAGGTGCTCTTTGGTGACCTGTGGTTGCAGCGCGCCTGTTTCCGCTATTTCGAGGATGGCAACGCCGCCCATTTCGACGCCTTCCTCGATGAGATCAGACCGGGTGAGCATGCACCCTTCGCCGCGGACAAGGCCGCCCTCATTGAAGACCTCGGTGCCTTGCTGGCGGTGCGGGGCAATGGCGTCGTCGATACGGGCGAAGCCATGCTGGCCCGGCTCGCGGAAGAGGGTTGGTTGCCTCGCCACGTTTACGACTGGGGGGCGGCAGCTTCCCGCCACGTGGACTTTTCCCGCGAAGAGGTGGTGGGTGCCCTGCTTGGCTGGGGTTTCGAGGCATCGCCGGAACACCTGCGCAAGGGCCTCTTCGATTTCAAGCTGCCGACCGCAGCCTGAGCCGCACTGTCGGACTTTTCCGAACCCCGCCCGCCGGTGATCAAAACCGCAACAGGAGGCGTGCCGGAGGCGTAGCAGGAGTCCAACCGGATTCACATGATGCTGCCTTCCTTCTTCGATGTCTACCTCTGCTTTGGTGTGATCTCCGTGCTCCACTGGGCTGCTGTCGCCGTGCTCCGCGCCCTCGGGTTCACGCCGTCCCGCATTCCCCACTGAAGCCACATACAAGCAAAACGCCCACCCCCCGAAGGGATGGGCGTCGTTGCAAAAGGGAGGGCGGATCGGGTCAGGCCCGCGGCGGTATCAGCGCCGTGAAGCCACGCCCTGAAGTGGCGCGAGCATTTCGCCGAAGTGGACGTTCTCATACCGTGCGTCGTAGATCACCTTGCCGAGGTGGTTGCGGACCACCAGGCGGACGAAGCGGCCGTACTCATTGAGCTTCTCCCGGTGAATCTGGGCCTGCAGTACGCCCGGACGGTGGATGAAGTCCGCCGGCAACTTGCGGTGCGTCCTGTACTTCCGCTTGATTTTCAACGGATTGATGAATTCCAGTCCGGTCGGTGTTGAGAGGATTTCGCTGGCCTGCTCCACGGTGTGCTTCGTGTTGACGCCCGTCACCGAGGTCAAAACGATGCTGTGGTAGCGGTCGATGTTGTTCGTGAGCTCATCGCGCATGACATCCGCCGACCAGTACTTCCACTCTTGCTGCTTAGCGGCGCTCAGGGCGGCCTGGCGCTCGGCTTGGATGCGGCGCTGCTCTTCCCGGGCGATGGCCCGCTGGGCATTCAGCATTCGGGTTTCCGCTTGCATCCGGCGGGTTTCGGCCTGAAGAAGTGCATCCTCGATGTTCATGCGCCGCTGGTCGTCGCGAGAATCGGAGCATTCCTGCTCGTTGTCT
>CALKUW010000305.1 GCA_937996585.1 uncultured Flavobacteriales bacterium | reverse complement strand
CCCAGTGCTTCTTTTCCTCTTCGGGATGGGTCCACGGCATGGATTGCGGCACGCTTCTGGATTGGGCTTCATTGAGGTGAATCACCAAATCATTGAGCACCTCTTTACCCAACAGAGCAAAGCGGTCCGGGTCATATGCTTTCCGCAAGAGCGGATGAAGGGGCTCCAACATGTAGCAAAAATCACTCCTTCCGCGCCAAATCCGTACAATTCGTCATTGAAGTATTTCCCTGATAACGAGATGTTCAACGCCACTCGTTGTGGAAAAGACGTGGATATATTCCGGGCGTTCGCGGGAATTGTGTTTCTTGCGCCCGGAAACTTTTTGAAACCTCTAGATGAAGCACATCCTGACCGCCTTGGCACTGGTTGCCTTGTTTGCCACTACGGCCACCGCGCAAAAGCAATTTGGTGGCGAGCACAACATCGAACTGCAATTCACCCCGTTCGGTAATTCTCCTGTTGATGGGACCACCATCAAGTACCGGAACTTCACCGACGAAGAGTCTGCGTTCCGCCTGAGCCTCACCTTCAACAGCTCCAACGAGAAGTCCATCGGCTTCCGTGAGTTCGACTTCAACGGTGTAGGTCGTCCTGAGCCCTACTTCAGCATCATGCCCGACGGCACGATCGTGGAAGGTGGTATTCCCGCCATCGCAGGTGCCTACGTGACTTCCGGTGACGACGAGATTCCCAGCCCGGACCTCTACGACACTTACAGCACCTCCACCTTCATGATTGCTCCCGGTTACGAGAAGCACTTCGATGCCGGCGGTGACAACCTCAGCCCCTACATCGGTTTTGAGATCGGTTACGGTGTGAGCAGCGCCTCCATGGAGCAGGAGTTCTGGAGTGCAGACGACGAGAACCAGGTCGGCGACCAAGACCAGTACATCGTCTGGACGCAGACCCTCAGCCAGAGCGCCAGCATGTTCAAGATCGGCCTCGTGACCGGTTTCGATGCCTACCTCACCGACTACCTCTACATGGGCGCAGAGGCCGGCCTCGGCTTCATGAGCTCCAAGGTCAACGACATGGAGATCGCTGCTACCGACAACGTGGCGTACAACCTCTTCTGGGGTACGCAGAACGCTGTCGACCCGAGCGACCTCACCGAGATGCCCGCCCCGATCCAGGGCAGCGTGGACCTCGCCGGTCACGCTTACAGCGGTCAGCACCCCGCCAACATCAACGACCGCCCCTTCTGGAGCGGCAACCAGCAGGGTGGTGGTCTTGGAACCAACTTCCAGGCCCAGCTCCGCCTCGGCTACCTCTTCCAGTAATCGGAAGCCCAACACATTCGGAAAGCCCCGCCCTCACCGGTGGGGCTTTTCTTTTGCCCCTTCGCGAAGACGGGCGCAACTTCCCACCATGAGATTCCGCCTGGAACTGGATCACGGGAACAACACATGGAGGGCCATGGGCGATCCCGTTGACCTCAGCATTCCCGTCAACCCACATACTGGATTGCCCCGCGCATGGTACAAGGGACCAGCCACTGCCGAACCCGTCAGGTCCGATGGATGGATCGGCTCCGTAGCAGAGGGGGGCAGCGTCAATTTCAGGGACATCTCCTTCAACCCCCACGCCCACGGGACCCACACCGAGACGCACGAGCACATCCAAGACACGTTCAGCCCCATCGACGCCCTGGCGCGCAGTGCGGCCTTGCCCTTCATCATGCCGGCCCTGCTCGTAGATGCCCCCCCTTCCTCCACTGATGAGAACTGGGTCGTCGAACGCCCCGAATCCATGGCCACATCGCTAAAACAATGGCGCCCCGAAGCAGTGATCCTCCGCTGCACCAATGGTGACCTCCTGCGCAATTGGAGCGATACCAATCCACCCTTCCTTGCTGCTGGTTTCGCAGAAATACTCGTGGAACACGATGTACGCCACCTGCTGATCGATCTGCCGAGTGTAGACCGCGAGGTCGATGGCGGTATTTTAAGGGCGCACAACACCTTTTTCGGACCTCCCGAAGCCCCTCGGCCGGGCTGCACTATTTCAGAGCTCCTGTGCGTCCCAAACACTGTTCAGGCAGGTGTCGGATTGCTAGCCATGCAAGTCAGCGCATTCGTCAATGACGCCGCGCCATCCAGACCGCTCTGGTTTCCGGCTGAAATCCTGGAACGCGCCGGCTGACACCATCGGCGTTCCGCCTCTTTATCCGCGTCTACAATCCAGGCTGCCAACAATGAAAAGGCCCACCCTTGCGGGCAGGCCTTTCCGGTCGTGTTGTGAATCGCAGTGAGCGTCAGTTGACGTCCCACCAGACTTTGTTGTTCAGGTCGTCGCCGTCACCACCAAGGGCAGCCACACCGGACTCCCAACCCGAGTTGTTGAGCGTCTGCTCATCGAGCGGGTAGAGGAAGCGGCTCGGCACGTCTCCGTTGCCGGCAAGCGCACCACTGGCGCAGGCATTGAGCGTGGGCTCGTCAAGGCGACGGTACTCAGCCCAAGCCTCATGGCCCTGCATGTAGAGCGCGGCCCACTTCTGGGCACCGATGCGCTGCTTCCACTGGCAGGGGTCGTACGCCACATCAGCTTGAGCGAGGTAGGCGTTGATGGCATCACCATCGGTCAGGCCCCACCACTGCATGCTGAGTGTTACAGCTGCATTGTAGTGACCCGCGGCATCAAGCGGCGTGCCCGCCCATCCGCGCTCAGCAGCCTCGGCGCACAGGAAGTGCGTCTGGGCGGCGTCGAAGAAAATGCCCGGGAAATCACCAGCCAGAATGGCGTCACCACGCTGTGACACGTCATCATTGTTCGTCTCTGCAGCACTGGCCTCGTCGAGACCGTAGACCTCACCCACAAACGTGCCCGTATTGAAGGCCGGGTTGAAGTACACACCAACCCGCGGGTCATTCATCGCCGTCAGCCAGTCCACCATCGTGTTGGACGCCGCGAAGTCGTTACGCGTCTTGTAGTCCTCGTTGATGGGGTGGTTGTTCGGGGCCGCGTTGATGTAGGGGAACTGTGCGTTCTCCTCATTGGCCGCGATGATCATGCCACCGGAAAGGGCAGCTTCACCTGCAGCCTTGGCGGCGTCGGGAGCCACATCGGACATGCGCATGGCGACCCGCAGCTTTAGGCTGTTGGCGAACTTCTCCCACATCATCATGTTGCCGCCGTAGATCTGGTCACCCTGGGGGCCGGCACCGGCGTCCATGGAGGCCATGGCGTCATTGATGAGCGTCATGATGCCGTTGTAGACGGTCTCCTGACTGTCGTAGGACGGCGTCGTGTTGTCCACGCCCTGCAGCGCCTCGGTCATGGGGATGGGACCCCACGCATCCGTCAGCATCTGGTACGTCCAAGCCTGGAGGAGCTTCGCCACGGCAATCTGGTTGCCGTTGCTGCCATATCCCGCCACGTCATCCGGAGAATCGGTGTTCACGTCAATGATGGCCTGCAGGTCCTGGAGGGGACCGGCGTAGAAGTCGCGCCAGCTGGCGTTGCTCACCTCCGTACGGAACTGGTAGCGGCTCTCGTTCGAGTACTGGTTGGAGGACCAGTACTGGGCGAGTTGCATGCCGCGACGGCTGCCCCAGAAGGAGTCGTTCATCTCATCCATGATGCGCTTCTGGGAAGCGGTCAGGAGGAAGCCCGGGGAGACGGAAGCCGGCTCGTTCGGGTTCGTGTTCAGGTCCTCGAAATCCTTGGTGCAACCCGTGAAGGCGACTGCGATGGCGAGGCCGGCGAGAAGGAAAATGTTCTTGTTCATGTCCTTGTTATTTCCTGGATTGTGGGAATCAGAGGCTGAACTTGAGGTTCACGCCGATCGTGCGCTCCGCCGGGAGCTGACCGCCCTCGAAGCCCTGGACGTTGGAGGCCGATGTGGCCACTTCCGGGTCGATGTGCGGGACGTTCTTGTGGAGGATGGCCAGGTTGCGACCGAACACGCCGATGCTGACGTTGCTGAACGGCGTACCGTCCACCATGTCACCAGGCAGGCTGTAGTCGAGGCGCATCTCACGCAGCTTCACGAAGCTGGCGTCGTACTGGTCGGCAGCGTGCACCACGTATCCCTGGTTGAGGAAGAAGTGGGACTGGGGATTGACCGCCACATCGTTGACCTCGCCGGTCGTAGCGTTGACACCCTCGACCACCACGCCTGCATAGTCGGCAGCGCGCATGTCGTTTCCGTCCTCATCGAACACCGTACCCTCCAGCGTACCGGAGTACTTACCCCACTGGTTGGAGTAGCTGTGCAGGGATCCACCATCCTGGAAGTCAACCAAGGCGTAGAAGCTCAGGTTCTTGTAATCCAGCGTGGTGTAGACACCACCGGTGAAGTTCGGCAGGATGGTACCCAGCGGCACCACCTCGTCCGTGCGGAGGTAGAAGCCGTTGTCGCCAACGAGCTTGTTACCGTTGTCGTCGTACTGGTAGTCGTATCCGTAGAAGGTTCCGAGCGGCTGTCCGGGACGCGCCTCGAGGGACACACCGAAGAGGCTGGTGTAACGGATGTTCTCGATGCCGTCAGCCAACTCGACCAGCTCGTTCTGGTTCTTGGCGAAGTTCACGCCGATGTCCCAGCGCAGGTCGTCGGTCTGCACCGCAGTAGCGGCCAGGCTGAGCTCCACACCGCGGTTGTTCGTCTTACCCGCGTTGAGCACCGCGCTGCTGTAACCGCTGGATGCAGAAACAGGCACGTTGAAGATCAGGTCTTCGGTGGTGCTGTTGTAGTAGGTGAAGTCGAAGCGGACGCGGTCGAGGAACAAGTTCAACTCGAGACCAGCCTCCCAGCTGCTCGTCTTCTCCGGACGGAGGTTCGGGTTGTTTTGGGAATTCGGAATCGTGGCGGAACCACTGTTGCCGAAGTTGGTATTGACCGCGTAGGTTGTGGACGTGCGGTAGGGATCCGTGTCGTTACCCACCTGGGCCCAACCGAGGCGCACCTTGGCGAAGCTGACGCCCTCGATGTCGAGGTCCTCGCTCAGCACATAGCTGGCCGTAGCGGACGGGTAGAAGTAGCTGTTGTTCTCCTCGGGGAGGGCGGAACTCCAGTCGTTGCGGCCCGTGATGTCCACGTAGAACTTGCGCTGGTATCCGAAGCTGGCGCTGGCCAGGACGGAGTTCACCTTCTTCTGGCTGGTGAAGTCGCCCACCTCGTAGCCGTCAGCACCGTTGTTCACAGTGTAGAGGCCCGGCGTGTTCAATCCACCCAGCGTGTAGGCGTTGAGGCGCTTGTAGTTGCGGATCCGCTGGTTGACCCCCACGAAACCGGTCAGGTTCAGGTCGTCACTCAGGTCGTCGGCAAAGTTCAAGTAAGCGTCGAGGTTGGTCTCCTGGAGCTGACGGGTCGTCTCGCTGTAAGAGCTCTCACGCACACCACCCACGGCGATGCGCTCCTCACGACGGTCGATGTAGAAGTCGCTGAGTGCGCGGCCCATCAGGCTGAACACGTCGTTGATCTTGTACTTCATCGTGATGTTACCGAACACGCGGTCCCGCTGGTCGTTCTGCACGTTCTCGTAACGCTCCCAGAACGGGTTGTCGAAGTAGTTCGGATCCGGGTTGGTCGGGCTGAGGCGGTTCCAGGTCCGCTGCGTTCCGTCCGGGTTCTTGTAGTTCCGCAGGCGGTCCATGTCGAGCTGACGGTGGTACCACTGGGTGAACTGGGACATCACGGACTCACCGTATCCCGTCAGCGGACGGCCTTGACCCTGCTGCTGCACGTAGTTGGCGCTGACGCTGGCTTCGAGGTCCTCGCTGACCTGCTGGCTTCCGGAGAAGCTGAGCGTGTTGCGGTCGAGCGAGCTGTTTTCGTAGACACCGGTCTGGTCGTGGTTCGTGTAGCTCAGGCGGAAGGCGCTCTCATCCGTAGCGCCGGAAACGCTGACGTTGTTGGAGAGGGTCACACCCGTCTGGAAGAACTGGTCGATGTCGTTCGGGGTCGGCTCCCAAGGGCGCAGCTCACCGAAACCGGCATCACCTTCGTAGTCGTACCAGCTGTCCCAGTGGCGCACGGGCGTGCCATCCAATGCGGGACCCCAACTTCCGTCGAGGGCGTAGTCCGGAATGAACTGACCGTCGATCGTGTCGGCCCAAGCCTGGCTCGGTCCACCACCGTAGCTGTTCTGGTAGGTCGGCAGGACGTAGACGTTGTTGAAGGCCACTCCGCTGTTCACGCTGATGCCAATGCCACGCTTGCCACTGGCCTGGTAACCCTTGCCGGACTTGGTCGTGATGACGATAGCGCCGTTCGATGCACGGGAACCGTAGAGTGCGGCAGCAGCCGGACCCTTCAGGACGGACACAGACTCAATGTCATCCGGATTGAGGTCCTGGATGGCATTACCGTAGTCGTATCCACCCACGGAGCGCTGCTGGTTTCCGCTGGAGTAGTCAGCATTGTCCATCGGGACACCGTCCACCACGAAAAGCGGCTGGTTGTCACCCGTGATGGAGCTCGCACCGCGAAGCAACACCTTGGATGAAGAACCGATCGCAGTTCCGGACGTGACCTGGACACCGGCGATCTTACCCGTCAGGGAGCGCACGACGTTTTCGGTCTTGGCGTCGGTGAAAGCGTCGTTGCCGAGCTCTTGCACCGAGTAACCCAGCGCCTTCTTTTCACGGCTCACACCGAGCGCGGTCACGACAACCTCGTCCAAAGCGACACCGCTTTCGAGCGAAACGTCCATGGCAGCACCGGTCACTTCC
>CALKUW010000304.1 GCA_937996585.1 uncultured Flavobacteriales bacterium | reverse complement strand
CATGAGCTGCTCCAGGTACTCCGTCGCGGAACGCACCTTGAGCATCATCCCCACCTGATTGGAAGGCACGCGCACCGTCTTTCCCGTCTTCGCCGCGGCATCCATGATGCTCTGACGGATCCACCAAACGGCGTACGAGATAAACTTGAAGCCCTTCGTGTGGTCGAACTTCTCCGCCGCCTTGATCAGCCCCAGGTTGCCCTCGTTGATCAGGTCGGTCAAAGGCAGACCGATGTACTGGTACTTCTTGGACACCGACACCACGAACCTCAAGTTGGCCGTCACCAGGCGGTCCAGCGCATCACGATCACCCTTGCGGATGCGGATGGCCAGGTCGACTTCCTCCTCTGCCGTGATCATCGGGCAGCGGTTGACGTCGGCGAGGTAGGCATTGAGCGCGGCGCTGTCGCGCTGCGTGGTCGAGGTGGTGATGACAAGTTGTTTCAATGGGCAATGGGTTGGTTGGTGAACGGAAAAAGAGTGGGGTTGGTATGGGTGTATGCAACAAGCTTTCGAACGCGTTGTTCGATATGCAAAGGACGTGCCGAAACCCCTGTATGGCAGGGGATTTAGGACATGTTGGGGCTACCGCTGACAAAACGACCTGACGGAGCCCCGACACCGGTCAGGTGACGTCAGTGTCAGGACCGCAATCGACCGGGTGGCCATCGCGATCCGTCCAGCGTACGAATTGCCGGTACAACCTGATGCGATAAGGCTCTCCCGGCTTGCCTTCGATGGTATACAGACCGGCCTCCCGGAAGCCCAAAGCCTGCCGGAAGGCACGGCGGATGCGGCTCAGGTGCTGCTGCAGCTTGTCCTCCATATCCTCCACCACACCGCGGATGACCTGCGCCTGCTCCTCCGGGGTCCCCTTCGTGGCCATGATCCGGTAGAGCCGAATGATCTCGCGCAGGTGGACCTCATCGCGCAAATCCACCAGCCGCACGCCCTTGGGGTGCAGCAGGAAGAACTGGTAGAGGGCCCGCTGTATGGGCGACATCTGAACGCGCCGGCTCGGCAGGTCAATCTGCTGGGCGTATCCCGAGACCGTCAGTCTACCCGGCTCCGGGTCGAGGCGCCACCGGCGGCGGAACATCAAATCCCGGCGCACCCGGTCCATGATGCGGAAGCAATCGATGACCACATTCGCATCGAGGTGTCCCGCCTTGATCCTGCTGCGGATCCGCGCCATGCACTCCGGACAGGCATCGGCGGTCCGCATCTTCAGACTGATGTCCTGCTTGTCCAGGCACATGTCCATGATGCAGCCCCGTGCATCCTCATGTGCACGGTACACCACCTCGTCGAGCGTGTCGTACATGCCCCGCATGATGATGTTGCTGGCCAAAAGGAACGTCACCGGAAGGCGGAAGGACGTGGCCGTGAACAGGTTCCAATCATCCGCGTGCATGTAGTGGCTGTTGCCCTCGCCGATGCTGAACCAATTGCCCGCATGCCGGATCCGCGACAGCAGCACGACCACCGCATCGGGCGCCAAGTCGGCCTGCTTCCGGATCTCGTCCACCACCCGGAAGATGGCGTCCGTCTCGAGGTGCCCCCGCCCATTGCAGGCGGAGCGGACACGCTCGGTGACCCATTCGAGGCTGGCCACGGGGCCCGCCGAAAAACGGAGATGCCGGAGGGGACCATTGGCCCCCTCCAGCAATGCGTGAAACGAATCTCCGTCAACGTCTGAAGTGCGATAGATGAAAATTTCCAATGGCGTCCTGATTGGGAATAGGGTAACGGAAAAATTTCAAATGGTTGCCTCCTCGTGGAACAGGATCACTTCGAAGCCAGGTAGTTCTCGACCTGAAGGCTCATGTAGTCCGAGGAGTGGTTCAGATGCTCCTTGCTGAACCGGACCGTGCGGTCTGCGTCGATGCCGAGGTCCCGGGTCACTGCCAGCGGATCGATGTCGGCACCGATGAAACGGAACTCCCACCCTTTCTGGGTCAGGCGGTCAATGAGGGCACGCAGCGCTCCAGGGGAAAAAACCCGGCTCGCATTCTCATACCCGTCGGTCACGACCATGATGGAGACGGAAGTGCCCTTGGCAGGAGCGTCCTCACCGACGTGATCGACGGTGCGGGTAATGAGCGTGCCCAGCGCATCCCACAAGGCAGTGCAACCCCGGAGCTGGTAATCCTGCTCGCCCACCTCCGCGACCTGGCCGATGGACTTCGGGGGAAACCACATCCGGTAATCGCCGCTGAAATCCGAGACGGAGAAACGGATGTCCTGGTCGGGGAATTTCTTCTGCAGGTTCCGCATGGAGGCGATCTGCTCATTGAGCGTGGAAAGGGTCATGTTGTAGCAATCGGCCATGCTGCCGGAGGCGTCCAGGAGGACGTGGTGGATGTGCTTTTGCTTCATGGTGAAGAAGAGAGGTTTGTATGATGTCGGCCCCACCGCGGGACCGATCCGACCGCAATCATGACGGGAAGGGACCTCCGTTAACGACCCCCGTCAACCTTGACGTCCCTTGTTCCTTTCCATCCATTTCAGTTGCCGCGCAGGTTCGCATGCCCACCTCCACATGCACGCGGAAAGCACCCGCGAAAAGCACCCACGAGGATGCCTTCAGAAAGCTCAATCGAGCAAGGCCTCCAGCGTCGGCTGCAGACGATCACCGACATGTTCCATGCCTTCGCAAGAGAGGTGGTGGAAGTCCCAGAAAGCAGAATTGGGCAAGGAGTCCCTGCACATGTTGAGATAATGCACGTGGGGCGCCTCCGCCAAAGTGTGCATCCACCGTTCGTATTGATCCAGCGACCGGGCATCGGCCTTCTTGATGAAGCTGGAGTGCAATGGATTTTCAAGGATGAGCAATTGCCATCCCGCTTCTTCCACCAACTGTACGATGGCTTCCATCGCCCACTTGGAGACCTCGGCCTCTGCGAACCACTCGGTCTCCATCAATGGCGGCGAAAGTCCCGCCTCGTAGTCATCCGCGAGGTCGCCATCGCGGCACACCCACCCCATCAGGGGGCGCATGGACTCGAGCTGGGCCGAATGCAACAACATCTGCCACCGGAGGCGCCAAGGCCATTCGCTGCGGAAGAGGTCTCCCATGCGCAGGAGTGGACCGGCCTTGCCCATCTCGGATTGGATCCAACCATCCCCACTTTGGCGACCGGACAGTCGCCCCTCCACCACCGGGCTGAACTTCATCGGCCAGATGGTCAGGATGACCACCTCCACCTCGCTGTCAGTGCCGCGGGTATCCCGCAATTCGCGCATGCGCATCCAGGTGCTCACCAGATCCTGCGCCGGCCGATTGAAGCGCGGCACCTTTCGGACCGGTACATCATTGCCATGGCTGTCCCCGAACAGCACCATAGAATATTGGTGCGCGTCGGAGAAAGGCCTTTCCGTAAACCGATGCATCCACGACTTCAAGGACGCCAAAGCCGCGAGCACCAGCACCATCGTCAACAGGGGGCGGAGGATCAGGGCACGCATTAGAAGGCGAAGTAGATGAATTCCTGGGCTGCATGGCGCGTCCCATAAACGAGGGCCATGGCGAGCATCAGCGCTTCGGGCCAGACCCCACGCCAAATGCCCCGCCACATCCATCGGATGCCGTGACGGAACTGCACCCACTCCGCCAATCCGAACCCGAGCAGGGCCAGGTAGAAGATCCGGCCCTCATGGATCTCAACGGGCCACTTTTCCATGCCCTCCGGGCACCACGCCCAGAAGTCCATGTGCGCCTTCCATGCGGGGCGGAAGGCCTCCATGGACCAGCCCCGAGGCAACCTACCCAGGATGTCGCAGGCGTGGGCAAAATCATCTGCCCGGAAGAAGACCCAAGCGAGGCAGACCATGGTGAAGGTCCACAGCACCATGGGGGCTTGGCTCCATTTCCAGGCACGTTCGGGACGGCGGTTGCGCCCCAGCAGGAACAGTGGCACGAAGCAGGCCGCATGGATGGCGCCCCACGTGACGAATTTCCAATCGGCGCCATGCCACAGGCCACTCACAAGGAACACGATGACCACATTGAGCAAGGCCCGGCCGCGGCCATGGCGGGATCCCCCGAGCGGGATGTACAGGTAATCCCGGAACCACGTATTGAGCGACACGTGCCAACGGCGCCAGAATTCGCCGAGGTCGCGGGAGAAATAAGGAAAGCGGAAGTTGGACCGCAGCCGGATGCCGAACAGGCGCGCCGTGCCGATGGCGATGTCGGAATAGCCGCTGAAGTCGCCGTAGATCTGGATGGCGAAGGCGACGACCCCGAGGGCCATCACGGGACCGGTGGCCTCGGCGCTGCCGAAGGCCGCATTGGCATACATCGCGGCGGAATCCGCGATCACGACCTTTTTGAACACCCCCCAGCAGATGAGCCTCCATCCCAGCCGTGCTCCCGCCCCGGTCAGGTGACGGTTCCGCATCATCTGCGGGAGCAGCCGCGTGGCCCGCTCAATCGGCCCGGCCACCAGCTGTGGAAAGAAGGCCACATAGGTCGCGAAGGCCAGGAAGTCCCGACACGGTGCGATCCGCCTGCGGTAGACATCCACCGAATAGCTCAGCGTCTGGAACGTGTAGAAACTGATGCCCACCGGCAGGATGATGTTCCAGGTCAAAGGATCCATCCGCACCCCGGCCGCCCCCCACATCGCCACCCACTGGTCCACGAAAAATCCGGCGTACTTGAACCAGAACAGCATGCCCAGGTTGAGGACGAGCGATACGGCGAGCCAGGCCTTGCGTCTTCCCTCCCCTTCTTCGCTGTCCAGTCGCAACCCGACGAAATAGTCGACGATGATCGACGCCCCGATCAAAGCAAGAAAACGGGCATCCCACCAACCGTAGAACACGCAACTCGCCAGGAACAACAGTCCATTCTGCAGCCGCCACCGGCCCCGCATGAGCCAATACAACAGCAGCACGGTGGGCAGGAACACCCAGAAAGCCGACGAAATGAAATGCATGGCTGCTGCAAAGGTCCGGATTGCAGGCGAACCATATCCCATGGAACATCCTCGACCATCCGACCGACCTTGTAGACCGAATGGCACTCCGACCGACAGCCTGTTCCATGCCTCCATCTCCC
>CALKUW010000303.1 GCA_937996585.1 uncultured Flavobacteriales bacterium | reverse complement strand
TCCGCGAATTACATCCTTTCGCCCCGTCGCCCGTCGCCAATTCCCCACCGTCAGCCAACAAAAAGCCCCGCTCGGTGGCGGGGCTTTTCTCAAGGCGTTCGTGAGTCCATTCAGTCTTTGATACAACGGACGGAGTATCCCATTCGTGGACCTATTTCTTGGTGTATGATGTGTTGGAACCAGTCGTCCAACCTCCGGGAAGAGCAAAGGCCATCGGTTGCGCTGCATCCGCCGCCATCGTAGGGGTCGCCATACGAGGTCGAAGTCCAGAAGTAGGCCGTTCTCCCCGCCTTATTCCAACCGGCGCCACATCCTTGGGCGCGGAAGCCGGCCGGAACGGCCGAAAATCCAAAGTCGTCCGTGCCGTTTCTGCCGTCGTACCAGCCCGTCGTTGTTTTCAACGGTGGGCAATTTTCGTCCTCGGCAAATCCTTGAGACGTAATGTAGTTCTCCAAATCCGTCCACTCTCCATCAGTCGGGACGTGCCAGCCCGTGGGACATAGGCCCCGGGCATCGTCCACAGCATACCAGTTGTAATGCCGGCCATACGCAGGCAACGACTGCGCGGAATCGCAGGCGTTGACGTCCGGACTGTAATCTTGGCAGATTTCGCACCCAACACAAGGAAATCCCTCGCTTCCCTCGCCATAGACACCAGAGGCACCGGTCCAGAGCCAAGACCAGTCGCCTTCATCCACCTCGTCCGGAATCGGCGTGCCATCGGCGTAAGTCGTTGTCCGAAGATTCTCTGCAAACCAACACTGACAACCAATCCTGACCACGTCATAGCTGTATCCATCCATGGTGGGGGAGACGCATGCCGATACCGGAATCATGCATCCGGGAATGAGGCAGGAACCATCGTCAGTGTTGGCGGCCGCATTGTAGTTGTCCGCAGCAGGATCCATGCAGCCTTCGACGACCAGTGTCGAGCAGCTGCCATCATCATAGGTGGCCGCAGCATTGTATTCCGTATATCCCGCATCCATGCAACCTGGAACGATACAGGAGCCATCGTCCGTATTGGCGGCGGCACTGTAGTTGTCCGCGGTTGGATCCGTGCAGCCTTCGACGACGAGTGTCGCGCAGCTTCCGTCATCGGTGTTGGCCGAGGCGTGGTATTCGACGTAAGCGGAATCCGTGCAGCCATAGTAGATGCAAGAGCCATCGTCGGTGTCGGCCGAGGCGTCGTAGCTGTCCGCGTCTGGATCCGTGCAGCCATAGTATATGCAGGAGCCATCGTCGGTGTTGGCGGCGGCATTGTAGTTGCCTGCAGCTGAATCCGTACAGCCTTCGACGACCGGTGTCGAGCAGCTTCCGTCATCGGTGTAGGCCAAAGCACTGTACTCGGTGAATGCCGGGTCGGTGCACCCCTCGATATTCCTGAGACAACGCACGGACATTCCGTCTCCCAGAAGCATTTGATTCCGGCTGACGGTTGAAAGGCTACGGGCCAAGAGGCGGTTCCAAGCACGGTTTGCGTCGAAGGGAGACGAACTCCACCATTCGCCATTGCTGCCGGCATTGTAGAATTTGCCGTTGGACCAGCGCCTGCTGCCTGGAAGGGCAGAAAAGCCGAAGTGATCTGTGCCATTTCCATTGCTTGCCCAGCCGGAGGTGCTCTTCAATCGACTTCCTTGATTCCAGCCTCGATTTCCTGTTGAATTCGCCTGATACTCACTCAAGCCCAATTGCATTTCCAATGCCATCCAATCTTCATCGGTCGGCACGTGCCAACCTGACGGGCAAAGACCCCGGGTATCGTCCACCGCATACCAGTTGTACAACCGACCATACTCCACCAAGGACTGAGCGTCATCGCAGGCGTCGATGCCAGGAGTGTATTCGTTGCAATAGCTGTCGCCCTCGCCATACACAGCGGTGGCACCGGTTGTCGTCGCGGACCATTCACCTTCCGTCAAACCTGCAGGAATCACGGTGCCATCGGAATAGGTCGTCGTGCGCAAGTTCTCGGCAAACCAGCATTGGTCGCCGATCTGCACGACGTCGTAGTCGTAGCCGTCCAGGTTGGGCGGCACACAGTCCGGGTCGACGGGTGTGGCACAACTGCCATCGTCGAGATTGGCCTCGGCGTCATACTCGAGGTACGCCGGATCCGTGCAGCCGGTCACGGTGGCCTCCTTGATGCAGCGCACGGAAAACCCACCCTTAAAGCCCCCCATCATCTCAAATGCGGCGACCCGGCCGATTCCTGACCAGGTGTCTCTATACTGTCGGTTAAAAGTCTTGTAACCATCGGACGCACTCCAATAGTAGCCGATGCTCCCGTCGTAACGGAATCCCCCATCGTGGCTCATGCGAGTGCCGCCCGGAAGGGCCGAAAACCCATAGTCGTCCGTGCCTTCGCCGTTGTCATACCAACCGGATGTGCTCTTCAATCGTCTTCCTTGATTCCAGCCTCGTTCCCCCGGGTTGTACACGTCGAATTGATCAATGCCCAAATAGTTCTCCAAAAAGATCCACTCTGCATCGGACGGCACGTGCCAGCCCGCCGGGCAAAGACCCCGGGCATCGTCCACCGCGTACCCGTTGTACAACCGGCCATACGTCGCCAATGATTGCGCCTCATCGCACGCGTCGATGTCCGGACTGTAGCTGTTGCTACCGCATGAACTGCTGCCCTCGCCATACACAGCGGTGGCGCCGGATGTCGTCGTAGTCCATTCCCCGTCCGTCAACCCCGCGGGAATCACGGTGCCATCGGTGTAAGTCGTTGTCCGAAGATTCTCTGCAAACCAACACTGGCAGCCAATCTGGACGACATCATAGCTGTAACCATCCATGGTGGGGGAGGCGCAGGCCGGGTCCACAATCAGGCATTGACAGCTGCCGTCATCCGTGTTGGCAGCGGCATCATACTCCCAATAATCTGGGTCGGTACATCCGTACACCACCAATGTGGTGCAGCTTCCGTCATCAGCGTTGGCCGTGGGGTCGTATTGACTGTAAGCTGGATCCATGCAACCGGGAAAGAGGCAGGAGCCATCTTCGGTGTTGGCTGAGGCGTCGTAGTTGTCCGCGTCTGGATAGGTGCAGCCATAGTAGATGCAGGAGCCATCTTCGGTGTTGGCTGCGGCATCGTAGTTGTCCGCAGCTGTATCCGTGCAGCCATAGTAGATGCAGGAGCCATCGTCGGTGTTCGCCGAGGCGTCGTAGTTGTCCGCGGCTGGATCTGTGCAGCCATAATAGATGCAGGAGCCATCGTTGGTGTTGGCCGCAGGGTCGTAGTTGGGTGCCACAGGATCCGTGCAGCCTTCGACGACCAGTGTCGAGCAGCTTCCGTCATCGACGTTTGCCCCGGGGTAGTATTGAGTGTAAGCTGGATCCATGCATCCCGGAATGATGCAGGCTTCATTGGCTGGGTCGGCGAAGTTGGTCGCGTTGCGGTCGAAGCAATTGTCTTCGTCGTCACAAAGGCCGTCACTGTCCTGGTCGCTGACGCCGCAGTCGCAGCAGAGGGAGTACGGCATGATGAGCATCAGGGTGTTGCTCGTGCAGCCGTTGGCATCGGTGGCCATGACCGAATAGGAACCGGCGGCGATGCCGTCGATGGCACCCGGTTGGGCGATG
>CALKUW010000302.1 GCA_937996585.1 uncultured Flavobacteriales bacterium | reverse complement strand
GCGTCCGGGTGGCTGATGATGGCGAAGGTCTTCCGCCGGGCGATCTCCTGTGTCAATGCGGCCATGGGGCGGCAAAATTAGCCCGCGCTGCCGCTTCCACGCAGCACTTCCTCCCAGCGTTTGACGAGGATGTCCCGCCGGTGCTGTTCTATGTAGCCCCGTCCGGTTTCGATGCGGGGTGGGATGGCATCCGGGTGGTTGCGCAGGGTGAGCAGGGCATCAGCCAGGGCATCGGGGTCGCCCGTCGCGAAGGTCCATCCGCGGCCATGATCGAGCAGTTCAGCAGTACCTCCGGTATCGGTGCCGACGATGGCGCACCCCGTCGCGAGGGCCTCCAGGGTCACGGACCCGACACTCTCCTGTGTGGAGCAGACGGTCACTACATCGGCCGCTACGAAGGCGTTGCGCGGGAAGATGTCGTAAGGCCTGAAATGCACACGCCACTGGAGTTCGTTGTCCCGCACATAGGAACGCACCTCATCGAAATAGTCGCTGATGGTATCGAGTGTGGGGTCTCCCACGATGAGGGCGTGCACATCGGGGGGGAGGTCCTTGAGGGCGGCGACAAGAACGTCCTGGCCCTTTTTCCGGTCGATGCGCCCGACGAGGGTCACCACGAAGGACTCCTGGCTCAGCCCTAGGGCGAGCCGGGCCTGACGCTTGGCCTGCGTGCGCTCCGGGATAGGCGCAAACCATTTGTCATCCAGGCCCAGCGGGAGGACATGGGCCCGGGCCGGCTTGATCGGGGTGTTGCGGCACACCTGCTCCTTGAGCCAGGCGAGTGGCGTGACCCAGGCATCGATCGCGCCGAACCGCAGTTTGTGGTAGGGCGAACGCTTGGACCTCGGAATCTGCATCCCTTGGTGGAAGACAAGCTTGGTCTTTCCACCGAGCATGCGCAGGATGTGGCGGGCCCATGCCGAGGTGTCCAGGTCGCGTGGGTCGCGGATCCACAGCCAGTCCGCTCCGTAACGCACGAGGCGTGTGGCGCGGTGGATGGCCGTGGCCAGGGCCAGATAGCGGGTGCCGCGGCGGATGGTGCGGCAATCAAAGGCCTGTTCCTGGCCCTCCTGCGAATCGCAATGGGCGAGGGTGGCCCGATGCAGTGGAGATTCAGCCACACACAGGATGCGCACGATATGGCCTTCGCCCGCCATCCAACGGGCGTGGCGCAGCAGGTTCATTTCCAGTCCGCCCCAACCTTCCGAGGTGGACAGGAAAACGAGCCGCAGGGGCGGAGTGTCGTGGGAGGAGGTGGTCAAATGAAATCGGGTCGGATGGTGATGTCGGATACGATTCCGTCGCCGCGCCCCTCCATGGCCAGCAGCACTTGGCGTGCCACGAATTCAGGAGGCATGCCGTCCTTGAAGCCGGGGCGGTATTTGTCCAGCAGTTCTGCATCCCGGGTCTGTTCGATGAAGGCTGTGTTGACCGCACCGGGACAGATGGTGGTCGAAGCGACCTGCTTGCCGAGGTCCTGGCGTAGGGCCTCACCCAAGGCCAGCACCGCATGTTTCGTCGCACAGTAGACCCCGCTGTTCGGAAACACATTGCGCGAGGCCACTGAGCCAATGTTCACGAAGAGCCCTTTGCTGGCCACGAGGTGGGGAAGACAGGCGTGCAGGGTGATGAGTACGCCCTTGACGTTGACATCCACCATGGTCAGCCAATCAGTGAGGTCGGCCTTGTCGATGGGGGAGAAGACCCCCAATCCCGCATTGGGGATGGCCACATCCACGTGGCCGAATTCGGCCACGCAGGCATCCACGGCTTCCCGTTGCGAAGCGGCATTGAGCACGTCGACCACGCGGGTGACCATGCGGCCTTCGCCCGAGGCTCCAGCGTTGGCTTCCTCCGCTACGGCCTCGAGGAGGTCCTGCCTTCGGGCCGTACCCATGACCCTGTGCCCCTCAGCCACGAGCATGCGAGCGATGGCGGCGCCTATACCGCTGCTTGCACCCGTGAGGAAAACGACCTGGGATGAGCGTGTTGCGTTCATTGGACGAAAATACCGATAACGGAACCGGTCACCCGGTGACCAGCATGATGAATCGGCCCACCAATCCGCGGGGATGGCCCCCGGTCGCTGTGGTTCGGTGGGAGAGCCTTCCGAGCAGGATGCCGCCCGGAAGGGGAGGGACATCCATGATCAAGCCGTCCTCACCCATTGGGGTCACCGGCCCCGAACAAAGCAGGCGACCGGCGGCGTCCATGATTTCCAAATCCACGGGGCCGGACCAGCCGGGAGCACGGAGTTGGACGAGGGTATCACCGACCCTTGGCCAGCCGATGACCGAAAGATCCGCCCCTGTTTCGGGGACCGTGGAGGACAAGCACTGGAGGAGGTCCTCGCGGAGGGCAGCAAAGACGTCCTGCTCCACGGCGTAGTAGGCGCTGGCGGGACCGGCGGTATACCCGTCCCATTTGCCGTTGGTCAAGAAGGCGAAGCTCCACGCCCCATCCGGTGTGGCATAGGCGTCACTGATGAGACCGTAGGCCTCTCCGGGATGGCCGATGAACGGCATCACCTCCACTTCGGGGATGATTTGATCATCGCCGAGTCCGCTGGCGGCCAGGTGCAGGCCGTTGGCCCATTGGTTGAACAGCCCGTAATAGTTGCTG
>CALKUW010000301.1 GCA_937996585.1 uncultured Flavobacteriales bacterium | reverse complement strand
GACATCCGCACCCTCAAGGCCCACAACTTCAACGCCGTCCGGACTTCGCATTACCCCAACCACCCCTATTGGTACACCCTCTGCGACCGCTACGGACTCTATGTGGTCGACGAGGTCAACATCGAAAGCCACGGTATGGGCTACGCGCCGGACCGCACCCTGGGCAACAACCCGGATTGGGAACACGCCCACCTGGTGCGCACCGCCCGCATGTTCCTGCGCGACCGCAACCACGCCTCCATCCTGTGCTGGTCCCTCGGCAACGAGGCGGGCAACGGCGTGAACTTCCGGGCCACCTACGACTTCCTCAAGGCATCCGACCCCAGCCGGTTCGTCACCTACGAACGCGCGGAGACCGCACCCAACACGGACGTCTACGTCCCCATGTATGCCGACTACAACCACCTCGAGCAGTTCGCCCGCCAGAAGAAGGACAACCGGCCCCTGATCCAGTGCGAATACGCCCACGCTATGGGCAACAGCCTCGGTGGTTTCAAGGAGTACTGGGACATCTACCGCAAGCACCCCCGCTTGCAGGGCGGCTTCATCTGGGACTTCAAGGACCAGGGCCTGTGGAAGGAACAGGACGGGCGGCGCTTCCTCGCTTACGGCGGCGACTACGGCCCCAAGGAGACCCCCAGCGACCACAACTTCCTCAACAACGGCCTCGTGGCGGCCGACGGTACGCCACAGCCGCACATGCTCGAAGCCAAGCAGGTGCAGCAGCCGCTCCAGTTCCGCCTCGCCTCGCCGGAAGGACATGCCGTAAAGGCCTCCAGCGAATACCGGTTCCGCGACGTCACCGTGGACATCACCTGGCAGGTCCTGGTCGGTGGCCGCAT
Source organism: uncultured Flavobacteriales bacterium (assembly GCA_937996585.1). GTDB lineage: Bacteria > Bacteroidota > Bacteroidia > Flavobacteriales_D > Sanyastnellaceae > UBA8752. The sequence continues at coordinate 4,513 of CALKUW010000301.1, read as the reverse complement.
CGCCGGGGAAGGCGTCCTGCCCGCCGTCACCTTTGGACCGGAATCCAGCCTCACCCTGGACATCCCGCACAAATGGAGCGCAGCGGGCAGCACGGGCGAAGTGTTCCTCAACCTGTCCGCCAACCTCTCCGGTGCCGAGCCCCTGCTGCCTACCGGGCATGAGCTGGCCAAGGTTCAGTTCCTCCTGCAGGAAGGCACGCCTGCGGCCGCGCAGCCGGCGAGCGGCCTGGTCGGCATGGCCGTGGAGGAGGGCAACGTGGTCCTTTCCTTCGAGGGGGGCGCCCTGTCGCTGGACCGCAACACGGGAGAGGTCACCGCCTACCGCATCGGCAAGCGGGACTTCGTCCTGGGCGGAGCGCAACCGAATTTTTGGCGTCCGCCGGTCGACAACGACTACGGCGCCTCCAGCCCGCAGAACTACGCTGAGTGGCGTTCACCGTTCACCTCGGACGCGCCCGCCAAGATGACCAACCAGCGCCTCGACGACGGGCGCATGGAAGTGGCGTTTGCCCGGGCCATTCTCGGCGGGGACGCGGTAGTGACCGTGACCTACACCGTCGCCAACGACGGCACCGTGGATGTGGAGCAGGCCCTGCAGGCCATCGCCGGCAAGGCCAACAGCGACATCGCCGGGCGCCGCAAGGGCTTCGAGAAGGGCGAGCATGCCAACCTCTACCGCTTCGGCCAGCACTGGGTGCTGCCGGAAGGCATGGAAGCGGTGGAATGGTATGGCCGCGGACCGATGGAATCCACTGCCGACCGCAAGGAGGCCGCCTTCGTTGGCCTGCATTCCGCCGAGGTGACCGACCTCGTCACACCCTACGCCCGACCCCAATACAACGGTACCCGGACGGACACCCGCTGGTTCCGCGTGACCGATGCCCGAGGGCAAGGCCTCGAATTCATGGCACACGGCACGGTGGACTTCACCGCCCTGCACTACAGCCCCGACCAGCTCGATGCCGGACCGGACAAGACGACGACCCAATCCCATTTCCGCCTCCTCGACCCCGTGGCGGAAACCCACCTGGACATCGACGGCTACTCGGCCGGCGTGGCGTGCATCAACAGCTGGGGCGCCCTACCCCTGCCGGAATACCGCCTGCCCTACGGCGACTACAGCTACGGGTTCACCATGCGCCCCATTCAGCGCCCCGTAAAACCCTGACCCGCCGAGGCGCGTTGGCAAATCAGCATTGAACTTCGCCCGCGCACAAGCGTTCTCCTGTCATGTTCCGACGCCTGCTCCTGACCCTTTTCGTCATGCTGACCTGGTCCGCCCAGGCCCAACGCCCCGGCGGTGGCCGTCCGGGAGGTGACCGCCCGATGGGCGAGCGCCCCAAGATCGGTGTCGTGTTCGGAGAAGTGCAGGACATGCAGTCCGGGGCCCCCATCGAATTCGCCACCATCAGCATCCTGGCCTTCGAGGAGGACAAGGTGATCACCGGCGGCGTGACCGACGGCAAGGGCCGGTTCCGCATCACCGAGATTCCCATCGGCCGGTTCCGCGCCCAGATCGGCTTCATGGGCTACACCTCGACCACGGTCGCCGACATCCGCCTGAACCCGCGCGGCGGCATCGAGCAGGACCTCGGCACCATCCGCTTGGAGCCCAACGTGCAGGCCCTCGAGGCGGCGGAAGTCGTGGAGCAGCGGTCCACCCTCGAGATGATGATCGACCGCAAGGTGTTCCGCGTGGGCGACGACCTCAACAGCACCGGCGCCAACGCCACCGAGCTGCTGCGCAACGTCCCCAGCGTGGACGTGGATATCGACGGCAACCTGAGCCTGCGCGGGTCGGGCAACGTCACCATCCTCATCGACGGGCGGCCGAGCGGCCTGACCGGATCGGCGACGCAGAGCCTCCTCGAACAGATTCCGGCCAGCAGCATTGACAGGGTCGAGATCATCACCAGCCCGACGGCCAAGTACGATCCGGAGGGCGTGGCCGGCATCCTCAACATCATCCTGAAGAAGGACAAGCTCGAGGGCAAGCACGGCCAGATCAGCACCACCTGGGGATCCGGCGGCAACCACAGCGCCTCGGTCAATGGCAACATGCGCGGGCAGCAGTTCAACTTCTCCTTCAACGCGGGCTGGAACCAGCGCATCACCTACCGCACCGGCGACAACGAGCGGCGACAGGCCTTCGGGGGCGACCTCGGTGGCGCCTACGATTCGCTGAGCACCCTCGTCTCCAACAGCCTGTCCGACAACGAGAGCGGCAGCTGGAACCTGCGCCTCGGCCTCGACTGGATGCCGTCGCCGAAGACAACCTGGAACATCGGGATCCGCTCGAACAGCGGCTTCAACAGCGGCGTGGAGGACGTGGTCAACCTGGAAACCTGGAGTACCGATGCCGTGGGTGGATTCACCCGCTACGGATTGTCCTCCCGGGAGAATGCCTCCACCGATTTCGACCTCGGCTACGAACACAAGTACGGCGAGCGCCACACGCTGCAGGCCTTCGCCCGTTGGTCGGAACGCACGGGGGTCAACCACGATTCGCTGTGGCAGGACCTGCCGCCCCTCACCCTTGACGAGGCCTTCCTGTCCAATGCCAACCTCAACGACGGCGGCAACTGGAACGCCACCCTACAGGCCGACTACGAGAAGCCGCTCGAACACGACGGCAAACTCGAACTCGGCTACAAGACCATCCTACGGGAGAGCAATGAGGACCAAGCATTCTGGCAGCGTGACAGCGCCGGCAGCCCCTTCACGCAAGCCTACGATTTCCGGTACCGCGAAGACATCCACGCGGCCTACGTCACGTGGGGGCGGAAGTTCGGCGCGTGGGGCGTGCAGGCCGGCGGACGCGGCGAGGTCGTGTACACCACAGCCGAACTGCAGGGCGACAGCGCGGACATCGCCAGCGCCCTCGAACAGCTGGGCGGCGAGGAGCCCGTCTTCGTCAACGATTACGTGAGCTTCTATCCCTCCGCCAACCTGAGCTACACGGTGGACGACCGCAACCAGTGGGTATTGAGCTACAACCGCCGGGTGAACCGGCCGAGGGGAAGGCAAGTCAACCCATTCGTGGACAACGCCGACCCGCGCAACCTGCGTTACGGCAACCCCTTCCTCCGCCCGGAATACACCGATGGGATGGAGTTCGGTCACCAATTGACCACGAAATCCTTGACGTTGACCACCTCGCTGTTCTATCGGACGACCCGCGATGTGATCCGCCGCTTCATCGAAGTGGACGATGCCGGCATCGCCTACCGGACCTACGTCAACCTCGCCCGCCAAAGCAACTCCGGACTCGAAGTGGTCGCCATGTGGCGCCGCGGCCGCACCCTCCAGCTGCGCCTGAACGGCAGCATCTACTACCAGGACACAGACGGCTCCAACCTCGCGCCCGACCTCGGCAACAACGGTTTCCAGGGCAATGCCGGATACCAGATCTCGGGCCTGGTCAAGGGCGGGTGGAAAATCCAGGTCGATGGGCGGTACCGCGCCCCGGCCCAGTACACGCAGGGCACCTTCCAGGGCTACATCACCCACAGCGCCGCGGTCAACCGCGATTTCTACGACGGCAGCCTCCGCGCCTCCCTCCGGGTGAGCGACCTCTTCGACCAGCGCCAATGGGAGTACACCTCCGAAGGCCGGGATTTCTATCAATCCGGCCTCTTCAAGCGCCAGAGCCGGTTCGTCTACGCCTCGCTGACGTGGTCGTTCGGCAAGCTCGAGCCCGGCCAGCGCAATCGCAGTCGCGGCGGCTTCCAAGGCGGCAATGGCGGCAGTTTCGATGGCGGCGACTTCTGACAACCCGGCACGCCCTGAAGGGCCCATCCTCTTCTTTGACGGGGGATGCGCCCTCTGCCACGGTGCCGTGCGGCGCCTCCTGCGTTGGGAACGCTCCGGTCGCCTCGACGCACCCCCGATCCGGTTCGCCCCGCTCGACGGCCCCACCGCTGTAAGCCTGCGCTCCATGGGCCGGCTGCCTGAAAGCCAGGAAGCCGTCGTCCTCTGGACGGGCACCGAGGCCCTCGAAGGAGAAGCCGCCGCCGGAGCGGCACTCGAGACCATCGGGCGCACCGGCTGGGCGGGCGCATTCCGCATCCTGCCACGCCCCCTGCGCCGGGCCGGCTACCGCATGACCGCACGCAACCGCCACAGGTGGTTCGGCCGCATGCCCGAAGGCTGCCCCATGCCGGCCGAGCCGCACCGCATGCTCCCCTGAGTCTGCGGGCCCATGCCCCGGCAATTGCCAACGCCTGCGAACCGCGCCCCTGACGGGCATCCCACGCCGTAATTTTGCGCTTCCTGGCCGTTTGCGTGCCTTCCCCTGCTGCTGAAGCCCATCCGACAGGATCGGCAGCGCCCAACGGCACCCCGGATTTCGACCGGGCGCGCTGGCACTGGTTCGAGTCCCAGGAAGACGTGCCGTGGGACGCTTGGGAAGCCCTGCCCGGAGGCACCGCCTATCTCGACCGCCGCTACCTGACCGCCATGAAGGGCCACGGAAAGGTCCACTGCCGGCTCGGCATGATCAAAGCTGACGACG
>CALKUW010000300.1 GCA_937996585.1 uncultured Flavobacteriales bacterium | reverse complement strand
CGGGCCGCCCACTACCCCCGTTTGCAGAAGGTGCGGCCCGGCATCACCTCCTGGGGCCCGGTCAAATACGGCTATGCGGAGAACGTCGAGCAGATGGTCCAGCGGCTGCGATTCGACCTCATCTACATGGAGAACATGTCGTTGGGCCTGGATCTCAAAATCCTGCTGTACACGGTGTGGATCGTGATACGGGGGCGCGGAAAGTGAGCCTTTCCGATTCGTCCGCGTGGACGATAGGGCTTTGATAATGAGTTAAATTGCAGTTGCCATGTTGCGCTGCTCCGCTGGACACCCTGTACGTGCCCTTCCCTTGTTTTTGCTGGGGTTGGTCGTGGGTGTTGGGTCCGTTTCTGCGCAGGGCGATGGCGGTGCCGAAACCGCCCGTCGCTACGAGGCGGTCGTCATGGAGGTGCTGTCGACCCGACTCGCCTCTGACGTCACGGTGGAGAACGGGCGGGTCAGCCTGCGCACCCCTGTGGCCCGGACGATGAAGGAACTCAAAAGCATCGTCCAGGCGTCGGTGCCCTACTACCTCGAGGGCAGCATGGCTGAGTTCCGCCGTTTCCGGCCGCGGGTCGCCGAAGCACTCGGACAATTGGATGGCTGGTCCATCCCTTCAGCACCCGATGGATGGGAGCCGGGTGAGTGGGCCTACTTCCAGGTGCAGGGGGCACTGGAGGATGTCCTGCTGCTGGTCGCCCTCGATGTGGGGGTTTTCGCCAATGGGGCGTTGGCCGCCGAAGTGCGGGCCAGCGCCGAACTCGAGACGGATTGGACCCGCATCAGGGGCGGGTCGGATCCCTTGCAGCCCCGGCCGTTGCCTGACTTCGGGGGCGGTTCGGGGGACGCCAGTCAGCTCCCCGATCTCGGGGGTGGTGCAGGAGTATCAGGGGGCGACAATTCGTCCGAAGACAACAGTTTGTTGGAAGATCTGGCCGCGGCCTTGCGCGAACTGACCCTTCGAATCGATGCGCTCGAATCGCGCTCCACGCCGTCGGCCCGCCCGTCGGGTGGTTTCCCTAATCGGGGCGTCGACGGGGGGTGGCAACCGACCAGCGGCCGCCCTGTCCAGGGGGGTGGCGCAGCGTCGCTGCCTGAGCAGTTCACCTTGCAGTTTCCTGCGGGCAGCGCAGCATTGGGCCTGAGCGCGGAATATGGATTGAACACCCTGGTAGAGTGGATGGTGGCCTACCCGGAATTGCGGGTGCTCGTGACCGGACACAGCGACGCCGTCGGGTCGGCCCGGGAGAACATGACGCTCAGCCGCCGCCGTGCCCAGATCGTCCGGTACTACCTGCTCGAACGCGGCATTGCCGCGGACCGCGTGACGGCCGCTCACTTCGGTGAGGAGCGTCCCGAATGGGGGGCGGGCTTCGATCGGCGCGTCGAGGTGCGCCTCTTCTGGGATTGACCCACCTTTGCCTCCATGAAAATCGTCTGCATCGGAAGGAACTATGCCGACCACGCGGCTGAACTCGGAAACGCCGTGCCCGCGGAGCCGCTGTTCTTCTTCAAGCCGGAAAGCGCGGTGCTGCACAAGGACCATCCGTTTGCCATCCCCGAGTGGACGGACGATTGCCACTTCGAGGTCGAGCTCGTCGTGCGCATGGAGCGGGCTGCAAAGTGGATTTCGGAGGAGCACGCCGGACGCTGCTACACGCACATCGGCCTGGGCATCGATTTCACAGCGCGGGACGTGCAATCGGCGCTGAAGGCCAAGGGCAAGCCCTGGGAAAAGGCCAAGGCCTTCGACGGCAGTGCCGTGGTGTCCCGCGATTGGGTGCCGCTTGCCGACCTCGGAGGAAATGTGCAGGACATCCGCTTCGAGTTGCTCAAGAACGGCGAGGTGGTGCAGAGCGGCCACACGGCTGACATGCTGTTCCCCATTGATGCGCTGATTTCCCACGTCTCGAAGTACAGCACCTGGAAGACAGGGGACCTGCTTTTCACGGGAACGCCCGCCGGAGTCGGCCCCGTGAAACCGGGCGACCGGCTGGAGGGGCGCCTCGACGGGCGTTCCATGTTTACCGTGGACGTGCGCTGAACGCGCACTTGATCAGCTCCGCGCCGCGATCAGCTCACCGCGATCAGTGCCTCGTCGGCAATGGGCTGGCGGAAGACCACCTTTCCGTCGAAGATGTCCATCACCGAGGTCGCGCCCTTGTCGATCTCGCCGGCCAATAGGGCCCGGGAGAGGGGATTGAGCACCATACGTTCGATGAGGCGCTTCACGGGCCGCGCTCCATACTGGGGGTCGTGCCCTTGCTGGCTCAGCCAGTCCACCGTTTCCTGTGTGGCCTTGAGCTGTATCCCGGCAGCCTGGAGGCGGTCCTTCAGACCGGCCAACTGCAGGCCCACAATGGCCCGGGTGTGCTCCGCGCTGAGGGGGTGGAAGACCACGATCTCGTCGATGCGGTTGATGAACTCCGGGCGCAGAAAGGCCGCCAGCGCGGCGTGGGCTTCCGTGGCCAGCGCGTCCGATGCCGCGGCTTCCTCCACCGCTATCCTTTGGTCACGCGCTGATGCGAACCGTTCGCCCAGGGCATCCGCTCCCGCATTGGATGTCATGATGATCAGGGTGTTGCGGAAGTCGACGAGCCGACCCTTGCTGTCCGTGAGGCGGCCCTCATCGAGGACCTGGAGCAGGATGTTGAACACGTCCGGGTGGGCCTTCTCGATCTCGTCGAGGAGCACCACGCTGTACGGCCGGCGGCGCACCGCTTCGGTCAGTTGCCCGCCTTCGTCATGGCCGATGTAGCCCGGAGGGGAGCCCACCAGCCGGCTCACACTGTGGCTTTCCTGGAATTCCCCCATGTCCAGGCGCACCATGGCCTTCTCGTCGTCGAAGAGGAAGTCGCTGAGCGCCTTGGCCAGCTCCGTCTTGCCCACGCCGGTGGAGCCCATGAAAATGAAGCTACCCATGGGTTTGTCGGTGTCCGCGAGCCCGGACCGCGTGCGGCGTACCGCCTCGCTCACGGCGTTCACGGCCGCGGTCTGGCCGATGATGCGCCGACCGAGTTCGCTTTCGAGTTCCAGCAGTTTGTCGCGGTCGCCTTTCAGCATCCGCGCGACGGGGATGCCGCTCCACAGGCTGACCACCTTGGCGATGCTCTCTGCATCCACCTCCTCCTTCACGAGGCGGGATTCGCCCTGCATCTCCATGAGCTTGGCCTTGGCCCCCTCGAGCGCCTCCTCCTGCTCGCGGATGAGGCCGTAACGGATCTCCGCGACCCGGGCGAAATCACCGTCCCGCTCCGCGCGCTCCGCCTCGCCCCGCAGGGCCTCGATGTCGCTGCGGAGGGACTGCACGCGGTCGATGACATCGCGCTCGGCGGACCACCGGGCCTGGAGGGTGTCCCGCTCCTCCCTGAGGTTCGCGAGGTTGATGTCGAGCTCCGTGTGGCGCACGGGGTCCTCCTCACCGGCGATGGCGGCCTTTTCGATTTCCAGCTGCATGATGCGGCGCTCGAGGTCGTCCAGGGCCTGGGGTTTGGAGTTCATTTCGAGGCGCAACCGCGAGGCGGCCTCGTCCATCAGGTCGATGGCCTTGTCCGGAAGGAAGCGGTCCGGGAGGTAGCGCGTGGAGAGCTCCACCGCGCGGACGAGCGCCTCATCGCGGATCTCGACCTGGTGATGACCCTCGTACTTCTCCTTGATGCCGCGCAGGATGGCCAGGGTGCTTTCCCGGTCGGGCTCATCCACGCGGACCTTCTGGAAGCGGCGTTCCAGTGCCTTGTCCTTCTCGAAGTACTTCTGGTATTCGGCCAGGGTCGTGGCGCCGACGGCGCGCAGCTCACCGCGGGCGAGGGCGGGCTTGAGGATGTTGGCGGCGTCCATTGCGCCTTCACCTCCACCGGCGCCTACGAGGGTGTGGATCTCATCGATGAACAGGAGGATGCGCCCTTCACTTTCGGTTACCTCGCGGACCACGGCCTTGAGGCGCTCCTCGAATTCACCCTTGTATTTTGCTCCTGCGATGAGTGCCCCCATGTCGAGGCTGTACACCGTTTTATCGAGCAGGTTTTCGGGCACGTCGCCGGAAATGATGCGGTGGGCGATGCCTTCTGCAATCGCCGTCTTTCCTACGCCGGGCTCACCGATGAGGATGGGGTTGTTCTTGGTGCGGCGGGTCAGGATCTGCAGGACGCGGCGGATTTCCTCATCGCGGCCGATGACGGGGTCGAGCTTGCCGTCGCGGGCCTGAGCATTGAGGTTGCGGGCGTATTTGTCCAGGGCCTCCATCGCGTCTTCATGGCTGGCGCTGTCCGCCTTCCGTCCCTTGCGCAGGTCCAACCGGGCCGTCTCCAGCGCCTTGGCCGTGACCCCGGCGTCCTTCAGGATGCGCGATGCCGTGCTGTCGACGGTGAGCAGGGCGGCGAGCAGGGCGTCGAGGGCGACGTACTGGTCTCCGGATTGACGGGCGGATTCCACGGCCTTGCGCAGGACCTGCTGTGCGGGCTGGCCCCAGGAGACATTGTCCTGCGGCTGCTGGAGGGTGGCCATGCTGTCGAGGCTCCGATCGGTGGCCTGTCGGATGCCGGCGAGGCCGACTTCGAGCCGGTCCAGCAGCCGGCTGGGGAGGGGGTCCTGTCCGTGGAGGAGGGCGTGCAACAGGTGAACCGGGTCCACCTGGGCGTGCCGTCGGTCCAGCGCGAGCCCCTGCGCTTCCTGCAGTGCGGCCTGCGTCTTGAGGGTAAAGGCGTGTTGTTCCATATATCGTGTTGTTTCGTTCGCTTTCGGGTCGGCGTGCCGACGGTCTGCCTCCGGCGAATTCGGTGCCATACGGGTAAAGCCCGACCAAACACGACATTCTGTCGGTCAACTTTGATTTTGTGTGCCTTTTTGGCAGGCGCCGCGCACCTAACTTCGCGTCCATGGCGGGCGGATGCATCTTCATTGTGGGCTACATGGGGGCCGGAAAGAGTACCGGCGGCCGCAGGCTCGCGCAGGCGATGAACCTGCCGTTCATGGATACTGATGCAGCCATCGTCGAGGATACGGGGATGGACATTCCCGCCCTGTTCGACGCCCTTGGCGAAGCGGGTTTCCGCGCGGCGGAGCGACGCGTGATCGAGCGCGTGGCCCGCGGTGAGAAGCGCCTGGTGGTGGCCACCGGAGGCGGCACACCGTGCCACGGGGACAACATGGCGTTCATGCGGCAACACGGCAAGGTGGTGTACTTCAAGGTCGGCCTGGACGCCCTGCTCACCCGGTTGCAGGCCCGCCGAAAGGAGCGCCCCCTCATTGCGGACATCCCGGATGCCGAGCTCAAGGGCTTCATCCGCGAGCACCTGGCCGGGCGTGAGCAATTCTACACCCAGGCGCACATCACGGTGGATGCCGACGCACTGGACGGCGAACGCATGGCGTCCGTCATCCACATGATCGGATCAGGGAGGGTCAATCCTTGAGCAGGGCCACGTCGGGACCGGGACCGCTGAGCTGCACGTCAATGTGCGCTTTCAGGTTGGTCGACAGGCTCTGGCCCACGTAGTCCGCGCGCACGGGGAAGCGGCGGTGGATTCGGTCGACCAGCACACAGATGCCTACATGCCGTGGGCGGGCGGGCAGGATGTGGGCCAACCCGTACAGCAGGGTGCGGCCACTGTTGAGCACATCGTCCACCACGATGACCACGGCCTCCTCCATGACGGACAGGTCGAACGGTGCCCCTTCCGCGTCCACTACGTCCATGGGGTGATCGAGGGGGGCGTCCTTGTCCATTTCGATGACGCAGGCGTGGGTTTCCGGCGCATCGATCTGCTTCAATTCCGCTGTGATGCGCTGGGCGAGCACGGTACCCTGCCCATCAATGGCGGCCACCACAAGCCGGGTGGCTCCGTGATGGTCCTCGAGGATGTGGCGTGCGATCCGCTGCACGCAGCGTTGTATGCGTTCGGCGTCGAGAATGACGGTTGGGGCGGCAGGGCTTTCCGTAGGGGCACTCATGAAGCTGCAATTTCGGCCATTCCTTCGGTCCCTTCCACAGCGCCGTCCTCCAATTCCAACAGGGCCACCGCTTCGACGTGGGCGGTGTGGGGAAACTGGTCCACAAGTTTGAATTTCCGCAGGGCGTATCCCGCTTCCCTCAGGGTGGTCAGGTCCCGCGCCTGCGTCGCAGGGTTGCAGCTGACGTAAACGAGCCGCCGGGCCCGCAGCCGGATCACCTTGCGCAGGGATTTCGGGCTGATGCCGCTGCGCGGCGGGTCGAGCACGATGGTACCGATGCGCCCGGTGTAGCCGGGGTGCTCCAGCAGGAATTTGCCCACGTCCGCGGCATGGAATTCCAGCCCGTCCAGACCGTTGCGCTCGGCGCTGCGGCGGGCATCGACGATGGCTTCTTCGATGAGGTCGACCCCGACCACGCGGGTGGCCCCGTTCCGGGCGAGCAGTTGTGCGATGGTGCCGGTCCCGCAGAAGAGGTCCATGGTGACCGGGTCGGGGGCAGCGACGTTGGGAATGGGATCCTCGAAAGCGTAGGCCAGCACCTGCGCATACAGCCGTTCCGCACAGCGCGGGTTGGTCTGGAAGAAGCTCTTCATCCGGATTTCGAAGGACAACCCGTGGAGTGCCTCCACCACATGGTCGACGCCCCGGATGAGGGTGGACGCGCCTTCGCGGGCTTCGACGCGTTCGCCCGTATCGTCGTTGAGGGTGTGGATGAAGCCCGCCAGCCGGTCGCCCAGCTGCTCCGCCAGCCATGCGCCGAAGTCGGCTGCATCGAACCGCTCGAGCCCGTGGGAGGTGGTCACCAGGTTCACGAGCAGCCGGTCTGCAGAAAGGCTGCGGCGCACCACGAGGAAACGGAAGAACCCTTCCCGGCGCGGTGCGTGCCAAGCCGGGAGCCCCGTCGCCTCACACCGGGAGCGCAAGGCCGGCAAAAGGGACTCCATGGCGGGATCGAACAGCCCGCTGTCCCCTTCGAGGTCTTCCACGGCCCACCACGTGCCGCGGGCCTTGAAGCCGAGGTGGAAGCCGTCGCCGAAGTCAGCAGCGGGGTCCGCGTCGGGTGACCGCCCGATGGCCGCGAAGCTGTACTCCATCTTGTTGCGGTAATGAAAGGCATCCGGTGAGGCGACCCAGCCCTCGTAGAACTGGTCGATGTCCGGCATCTCGCCGATGCGCCGATATACGTCGAGGGTCGTGCGCTCTTTCAAGGCGCGCTGGTCGTCCAGGGAAAGCGTGATGTAGGGCGCCCCCGGAATCGGTTGGTAGGGAACCTCCACCTCATGCGGAGCGCGTTCTAGCACCTGCGCGATCCGCGCTTCGGCGTGCCGGCGCTTGCAGAGCGAAACACGCGCCATGACCTTCTGGCCGGCGATGGCATTGGGCACGAACACCGTGAAATCGCCATCCTCCGTGGGCACCTTGGCGATGCCCTTCCCACCGAAGGCCACATCGCGGATGTCGAGCTCGAGGAGTTGCCCCTTGTTGAACAGCCGTTTGTTTCGTGCCAATGGTCGGGATGATGTCAATGGGCCCCGCGGAAAAGTGCGGAACCGGGGTGCGAAAATAGCCCTTGCAACGATGCTACCTTGGGGGCATGAAGAAGGGGGAATGGCGCAACATCCTG
>CALKUW010000299.1 GCA_937996585.1 uncultured Flavobacteriales bacterium | reverse complement strand
CCCTGCACGGGGTGGCTCCTGAAAAAGGCCTCGGCTTCCCCCACTTCTGGTTCGCAACGGGCATTGGTGCCGCAACGTGGCTGGCCTACACCTTACAACGCCACATCAAATCCACGCGCGACGGCGGACTGCGCCCTGTCCACCTGGCATGGCACAGCCGGAACTGGCCCCGCATCCGCTGGTGGGCGCTGGCCATGTTGCCCCTGGGTGCCGTGCCGCTGGCCATGACGGCGAAAACCCTTTGGACGTGCGAAATCGCGATGCTGACCGGCCTAGACGCGCTCATGATGTCGGCCATCCTGCTCTCCGCGGGCATCACGGGCCTGTACGCGGGCATGCCGGGCCAAAAGGGAATGCGCCATGCCCTGCGCCGCCTGCCCGGTATGAAGATGGTGTGGATCGGCACCTCGTGGGCGAGCATCACGGCGCTGTGGCCGGCCTGGTGGATGGCTTCCGGGCCGCTTGACGTTGACACTGCACTTTTCCTGTTTCTCGAGCGGTTCCTCGTGATTGCCGCCCTCACGCTCCCCTTCGATCTCCGCGACCGCAACTGGGACCAAGCTTACATGCGCACCTGGCCTCAACTCCTAGGCACCTCAGGTACGCGCATCCTCGGCACGGCCTTCCTGCTGGCTGCTGCGGGCCTCCGCTTCCACCTGAATCCCGACGGCGCAATGGAAGATTGCATCGGCCTGTTGCCCATGGCCATCGCCGTTGGCGCGGCGCGGGAGAACCGTCCATTGGGCTACTACGGCCTGCTCGACGCCCTGCTCATCCTGGACGCCCTGCTCATCCTGTCGTGAAACCGCCCGTCGGGCAACGGAGGCTCAGGCGAAGACCGCGTCGAGTGCATCGATGAACGCGGCGACCGCCTCATCGATCACAGCATCGCCGTGCGCGGCTGAAACGAAGCCGACCTCGTATCCGGAGGGCCCGAGGTAAACCCCGCGTTCGAGCAGGGCCCCGTGCAACCGCGTGAAATGGGCCATGCTGTCCGGGTCGATTTCACTGCTCCGGCGGATGTGCACCGCATCGCTGAAGGCCAGCCAGAATATGCTGCCCCGCGTGAAGATGCGCAGCGGGTATCCCTTGGCCTCCGCATGGGCGAGGATGGGGTCGACCATGCGCCGGGTGCGCCGCTCCTGGTCCTCGTAGAATCCGGGCTTGAGGCATTCGGTCAATTGACCTGCGCCCGCCGCCATGGCCACGGGATTGCCACTGAGGGTGCCCGCCTGGTAAACGGGGCCCACCGGGGCCACGTGGTCCATGATGTCCGCCGCGGCCGCATACGCGCCCACCGGCATTCCACCACCAATGATCTTGCCGAACGCCATGACGTCCGGACGGATGCCATAGTATTCTGCCGCACCACCGAAGGCCACCCGGAACCCGCTGATGACCTCATCGAACAGGAGCAGGACGCCGTATCTGTCGCACAGGTCACGGACGCCCTGCAGGAACGCCGGATCCTGGATGAGCAACCCGTTATTGGCCGGAATCGGCTCGATGGCCACCACCGCGAGGTCATGGGCGTACTGTTTCATCGTGGCTTCCAGGGCCTCGAGGTCATTGAGCGGCAACACCAGCGTCTCCTTGGCATAGGCCTCCGGAACACCTGCCGAGGTGGATGTGCCCAAGGTCGCGAGTCCGCTGCCCGCCTTGACCAACAGGGCATCCACGTGCCCGTGATAGCACCCCTCGAACTTCAGGATCTTGGACTTCCCGGTCACCCCCCGGGCGAGGCGGATGGCACTCATGGCCGCTTCCGTCCCGCTCGACACGAAGCGGATGCGCTCTGCAAACGGATGGTGGTCCAGGATCAAACCGCCGAGTTCGTTCTCCAGCCGCGTCGGGGTTCCGAAGGAGGTGCCATCGGCCACGGCCCGCATGATGCGGTCCTGCACAGCCGGGTGGGCATGACCCAGAATGAGCGGCCCCCAAGAGCAGCAGAAGTCGATGTAGCGCTGACCATCCGCGTCCCACACGTGGGCACCCTCTCCCCGTTCCATGAACAGGGGCGTCCCGCCTACGGCACCGAACGCCCGCACAGGAGAATTCACACCGCCCGGAAACAATGTCCGGGCTTTCTCGAAGAGCGCCGCACTTTTGGCACGGGTGTGGGTGGAAGACGTGGAAGTGCTTGTCGACATGGCTCGCGATTCCGGGCGAAATTAGCCCCCAACCCGCGCGCACTGAACCCGGACAACGCCCCCGATTCCCCGTCCATGCCCCCTGAGAACACCACTTGGCCCGGCCACCAGGCCTTCCTCGACAAGGCGAGGGTATTTGACGATGCGGACCCATTGGCCTCTTTCCGCGAACGGTTCCACATGCCACCCCGCGGCGAAGAGGCGTGCCTGTACTTTACCGGCAACTCGCTTGGGCTGCAGCCCGTGGGGGCTTCGGACATCATCCAAGGCGAGCTCGAGGACTGGCGGAAATACGGCGTGGAAGCCCACTTCGAAGGACGCCGCCCGTGGGTGTCGTATCACAAGGAAGCCACGCACGACCTCGCCGCCATCATGGGCGCCCAGCCCCGTGAAGTGGTCGCGATGAACGCCCTCACGGTCAACCTTCACCTGCTGCTCATTTCCTTCTATCGGCCGGAAGGGCGGCGCACCAAGCTCATGATCGAAGCCGGCGCCTTCCCCAGCGACCGGTATGCCGCCCTATCCCAGCTGCGCCTGCACGGACTCGATCCGGAAGAGAACCTCATCGAACTGGCCCCGCGCGAAGGTGAACACACGTTGAGGACGGAAGACATCACGGACCGCATCGCAGCCGAAGGAGACCGCCTGGCCTGCGTCATGCTCTGCGGGGTGCAGTACTACACCGGGCAGTGGATGCCAATGGCCGAAGTCACGGCTGCGGCACATGCCGTGGGCGCCACATGCGGATTCGACCTCGCCCACGCCGCCGGCAACGTGCCCCTGCAACTGCACGACTGGAAGGTCGACTTCGCCTGTTGGTGTGGATACAAATACCTCAACGGTGGACCGGGCTGCACGGCAGGCGCGTTCGTACACGAGCGCCACGCCCAAAAGCCGGAACTGCCGCGCCTCGAAGGGTGGTGGGGCCACGCAGAGTCACGCCGATTCAAGATGGAACCCGACTTCGATCTGATGCCGGGAGCCGAGGGCTGGCAGACTTCCAACGCCCCGGTCATGAACATGGCCGCCCTACTGGCCTCCCTCGCCGAATTCCGCGCGGCAGGCATGGATCGGCTGCGCCACAAATCCATCGCCTTAACCGCCTTCCTGGAGGAAGGCATCATGGCCGTTGCCCAGGACACGGGCGATACCCTCGAGATCCTGACCCCCTCGGATCCGGACGCCCGCGGGTGCCAATTGTCCATCGTCGCCCACGGCCACGGAAAAGCCCTCTTCGAGCACCTGACCGAGAATGGGGTCATCGTGGACTGGCGCGAACCCGCCGTGATCCGGATGGCACCGGTTCCCCTGTACAACTCCTTTGCGGACGTCGCCCGATTCCTCGGCATCCTCGATGACGGCCTCCGTCGGGACACGTAGATTGCACCCATGAAGAGCATGCGCTACGTCGTCATCGGGATCGGCAAATACGGGTCCCGCATCGCCCTCGAGATGGCCGGTCGGGGAGCGGAAGTCTTCGCCATCGATTGCGTCGAGGAGAAGGTCGAGGAGGTGTCCGACGACATCGCCCTGGCCATCACTATGGACTCGACCGACCCGAAGGCCCTCCGCAGCCAGAAGCTGGAAGAGATGGACGCTGCGGTCGTCGCCATCGGAGACAACTTCGAAGCCACCGTCCTCACCACGTTGAACCTGCTCGACCTCGGCATTCCCAGGGTCATCGTCCGCGCATCGGGAACGCACCAGGAACGCATCCTGAGGAGCCTCGGCGTGCAGGAAATCCTCGCCCCGGAAGCGGAGTTCGCAAGCATCGTCGCGGAACGGCTGATGAATCCGAACCTGCGCGGCTTCCTCGAGCTGCCGGACGACTTCGAAATCGCGGAAATCCAGGCGCCCGCGGGTGTCGCGGGACGTACACTCGGAGAAATCGACCTCAGCGCCCGATACGACCTGAGGCTCATCACCATCCGCCGCACCTACGACGAGGGGGGAGAGGACAAGGAGCACCTCATCGGCATACCGCGACCGGACACCACGGTCGAGAAGACCGACACACTGGTGGTCTTCGGCACGCTTGGAAACGTCAACCGTTTCCTGGAGGTCAACGAATAAGGGTGACCGACCCGACTTTCTCGAGATAGCCCCCGGACGTCACGCCGTCATCGAGCAGCGGACGCCACACCGCACGGTATCCATACAGCCCACCCGGTGCGAGCTCCCCGTTGTCCAACCGACCGTTCCAACGGTCATCTATGGACTCCGACCGGAAGACCGGAATGCCCCACCGATTGAACACCATCAGCTCGAACCCGGTCACCGACTCGGCAAAACCGCCGAAGCGGTCGTTCACCAGGTCCCCGTTCGGGGTGAACGCCGATGGGAAGTAAACGCTGTCCTGCTGGCAGAAGTCGACCAGGTTGATGCTCGCCGAATCCTGACACCCGTTGGCCAGCAGCGTCAGTGTCAAGGTAAAGGTCCCTTCCTGTGAAAGCAGGATGCCCGGTCCCGTGGAACCGTCGGACCACGAATAGGCCACGTCCGGCTGGCTGGCATCAAGCCAGATCGGACCATCCTCCTCCAGGCAGAGCACGGTATCCGGCGGCAAATCCGGAACCGGCGCAGGAAGGAATTCAGGCGTCACATCGGCGGTACCCGTGCAACCCGTAACATCCACAGCGATGGCCTCATACGTCCCCGAACCCGTGACCGTAATCTCATTGCCCGCTTCGCCGGTGGACCAGCCCACCCCAGCGATGGTGGTGTCGCTTGTCACCGTGGCAGTTAGCGTCACGGGCTGCCCCTCACAGGCTGCACTGCCGGTCGCAAGGTCGATCACGGGGTTGTCCATGATGAGGATGTGCACCGTGTCCGAACGCTCACAGCCCTCGGGGTTCATGGCGGTCACCCAGTAGGTGCCTGTCGTATCCGCCACGATGGCAGCATCCGTCGCACCGGTGCTCCATTCGATGTCTTCCACCGCCGCATCCAGCCCGCAATCCAGCGGCGCCAATTGGCCCTCACACAATTCCTGGTCGGGGCCCAGATCGATGGGGTCCACCGTGGCCGTGACGAAGATGCTGTCCTCATAGACACACTGCCCCGGTGCAGGCGTGGTCGCCGTCACATGGTACCACTGGTCGGCATCGATCAGCAACTCCGGCGTCGCGGTATTGGAACCGAGCAGCAGCAACGAGGGTTCCCAGTTCCAGCTGATGCCCGGCATCGCCTGTGCCTCGGGAGATGGCTGCAGGCTGAACCCGTTCAGGTCACAGACGAGCGTGTCGTCAGGGAGACCAATGTCCACTGCCTCGGCCACCTGCACCTCGATTTCATCGTACCAGATGCAGTTGTTCACCTGGTCCATGGCCACGCACCAGATGGTCACCGAACTGTCGAAGACCATTTCGAAACTCTGCGTGGACGTCCCGCCCAACAGGTCGAACGGATACCAACTGAAATTGAAGTCGTCCGCGTTGTAGTTGTTGTAGGCAATGGCCATGTTGATGTAGACGAAGGTCTCCTGGGCCTCGCAGACATAATTCGGGTTCGTACTGATGTAGGGGAAGGACCCCGTCTCCGTGAGGCAGGTGTCCTGGGCCTGGCCAAGAAGCCCGGCCATCGCGCACAGTACGGCCATCACAAAACGGACAACAGACCGGTTTTCAATCATCTCCCTCAAAAATAACGCCTTTGGCAAGCGGCTTTCTGCACCCTTGGTCCGGATGTTCCAATCAAGGCCGTGGATGAACGGTAATCTGGAGCTCTACCTCCCAACCGGCCCGCACATCCACGCCTTCCGTGCGGTGCAGCACCTCCTCCGGCATGAGACCCCGCTCCGGATCCGCACCCGACCACCGGCCGTTGCCATCCGCATCGGCGATGCACACCACCCCGTACTTGCCGGGAAGCAACCTTTCAAACCCGAAATCCCCATCCAATCCTTGGTCCCTTGCAGGCTGTCCCGATCCATTCAGCAGCATCCACAACACCCCTTCCTGTTCTGCCAGGGTGGAATCCACATCCAATATGATGGCGCCGAAGTCGGAATCCCGGCGGACCGAAAACCGCCCGTCCAAAGTGTCAGCCTGGCTCCCGCCCGGACCTGAGATGGCCCCGGGCAACAGGGTCACTTCCACCTTCGAACCAGGCGGAAAGGGACCCACATGCAACCGCTCCCCGGAGAGGCTGAACAGGCTGAGATCCGCCGCCACCGTGTCCTCGTCCAGCGCGAAAGTTCCCACACACAGCGCTGTATCCAGCAACAGGGGTGGAGGCGCAAACCGCAACGAGAACGCACCCCCGGGATCCACCGCGCTTTCACGACGCCCCACCTCGACCGGTGGTGTTGCCGGATCAAGGCTGCCAAATTTCACCGTGTCCGTGCCGGAAGGGTGGGTCAACAAGAGCGTCACAGTATCGCCGAATGCAGCGAGATCAATGGAAGACCAGATGCTGTCCCCCTCCATGCCGATGTCTTGTACTTGGCCAGCGGCCTCCAGCCGGACGTCCAATTCGGCGTCGAACAAGCCGTCAGGCCCTTCACGGAGCGTGGACAAACCCACGATGGCCGCACGGAAGTAGCCGCTGGAATCCAAGCGAACGCCTGACGTGTAGGTGGTCGGCTCCACAGGAGGCGCGTCCATGCGCAAGGGTGGGGCATCCCACATCTGCTGCCAGTCGGCACTGTCCGCCGAAGCGGTCATCGGCGCCAGGCCCCAGGCCAACGGCTCCCCCCGGTCGGCGCGGTAGTTGCCATTGACATCATCCACCACCACACAGCCGAAGGCACCCATGGGCAAAAAGCCGACTTCGAACCGTCCGCTGTCCTGAACGAGGCCAACATAATCAGGCATGGGCCTCAGCGAATCCGGCAAAGCCAGGTCAATGGCCGCGCGCGGCAGACTGTCGGCGTACAGCAGGACGCGGGCACCCTCAAGCGCTTCTCCCGTCCACGCATCCTCCACCCTTCCGAAAACCCGCCCGGAATCCAGCTCAGCACCGGTGGAGAAGACGTATTGCAGGCCCTTGGCCACATTCGATTCGCGCAGGTCGCTGACGGCATCCCCGAATTGGACGATGTACGTCCTTTCCGGTAGCAGTTCGGCACCCAAATCGACCACGACGTTTCGCCCGCGCACCATCACCCTCGGCGGCTCAGGCAGGGGTGGTGAGACGAGCACCTGACGCCGGGCATCCTTGAGCTGGACGAACTCATCGAATTCCAGCATGAAGGAATGACCCTCGAATCCCGTTGTGCCGAAAGGAGGCTCCGCAAGAACCACCTGCGGTGGAGCCTCATCCCTTCCACCCCCATCGGGCGACCCCACCTGGGCACATCCCGCCACGACCAGCGGCACCACAAACAAGACGGAACGGATACGCATCATTCCCTGTCGTATCCCGTCAACAAAGACTGCGCCACACGGTCAATGATGGCCTGGAGCTGCGCCGCATCTTCCCCTGAGAAGTCACCCACCTCTGCACTGTCCAGGTCGAAAACCGCCTTCACGTTGCCTTGGCCATCACGCACGGGCAACACCAATTCACTGCGGCTCAAGGCACTGCAGGCGACATGTCCCGGAAACGCCTCCACATCGGCCACGACGACGGCCTCATTGGCCGCCCATGCCGCTGCACAGACGCCCTTGCCGCGCTGCAATCGGGTGCAGGCCATGGGGCCCTGGAATGGCCCCAGCACCAGTTCATCACCCTCGACGCGATAAAAGCCCACCCAATGCCAACCGAACGCCATGTGCACCATGGCCGCGAAATTGGCCTGATTGGCCACGGGATCCGCATCCACCAGCACCGCCGGACATTGCATCCGCAGCTGTTCATAGCGCGCAGAACGCGGCGCCTGATGATCGAATGCTGCGTGGGTTGACATGGGGACGAAGTTCGACAGTCCGGCCGACTCGTACCGAACCGGTATCCGCAAGAACCGTCAAAAAAGAACGGGAGCCGGTGCGCGCATGGCGACCCCCAATCGTTCACCGACCAATTCGGCAAACAGGCGACAAGTCTCCGGTGTGCGCACGCTGTCCGGCTGGTGCACGAGAAGGTCCACCGACCGCAGGCCCTGGCTGTGCCAATCCGCAATCCGATCGCACCAATCGCGCAGCCGGCGCTCATCGCTCGGGTGCCCTTCATATCCACCGAAACGCAGCAACAGGAAAGGCGCCGTCATGCGCATGTGGACGGCATCGCGCCGCAGAGCCGTATCGCTGATGCCAGCGCCCAAGCCCCATTCGCGCATCGCCTGCCAGACCGATTCCACCGCCGACCGGTGCTCCTGTTCCGGTGCAAACCAACCGGGGTTCCGAAACTCGATGGCCGCTTCAAGCGCCTGCGGCCATTGCTCCAGATACGCCAGCAAACGGTTTGCTTGCTGCGGGCTGAAATGAGGCGGCAACTGGATGAAAGACGGACCCCGTTTGTGGCCCAATGCGTCCAGCCCTGCTATGAAATCGTCCGTCGGACCCGCACAGTCATTGAACCTGCGGTAATGCGTGATGATGGCCGG
>CALKUW010000298.1 GCA_937996585.1 uncultured Flavobacteriales bacterium | reverse complement strand
CATCGACCTCGATCCGTTGCGCGAACCGGACATCCACGCCTCCATTCGGCATGGAGCACTGCTTGAAAACATCGGCTACCATGCGGATGGTGTGACGCCCGATTACACGGACGCCACCACCACCCAGAATACGCGGGTGAGTTACCCCATTCACCACATCCAGGGCGCCAAGGCCAACGGCCAGGGCAAGCATCCGAAGCACATCTTCTTCCTCACCTGCGATGCCTTTGGTGTCCTTCCCCCGCTCGCGCGGTTGGATGCGCCGACCGCGATGTACCACTTCATCAGTGGATACACGGCCAAGGTGGCGGGGACCGAAGACGGCATTGACGAGCCCACGACGGTATTCAGCGCCTGTTTCGGCGCCCCCTTCCTGCCCCTGCATCCCGGTCGTTACGCGGACATGCTTGGTCAGCGCATGGCCGAGCACAGTTCCACGGTCTGGCTCGTGAACACCGGTTGGACGGGCGGACCCCACGGGGTGGGCCACCGCATGAAGCTGCGCGATACGCGCGCCCTGCTTGGAGCGGTGCTCAATGGCAGTATGGATGACGTGGCGTTCAGGCGCTGTGACCGCTTCGGTTGGGAAGTGCCGGAGACGGCCCCCCAAGTGGATGCACGGCTGCTCGATCCCCGCAATACATGGGCCGACAAGGCGGCGTATGACGCCAAGGCCGAAGCCCTTGCGGAGCGGTTCAACGAGAACTTCGTCCAGTTCGAGGAAGGGGTGTCCGAAGACATCCTGAAGGCGGCACCCAAGCAGCATGTTTCCGTGCGTTGACCACGGAATGTGAATGAACAGGACACCCGGTGGGCCATGCGGTCCATCGGGTGTTTTTCTTTGTCGCCATGCGCCGTTTCCATGCTTCGGATGTCCAGCCGGGTCCCCATTCCCTGGGGCCGGACGAAGCGCGTCATCTCGTGCAGGTGCTGCGGGCGAGACCGGGCGACATGGTAGAGCTGGCCGACGGACGAGGGGCCATCTTTCCGGCCGAGGTCCTGTCCATCGGCAAGCGAGAGGCGCTGCTGCAGGTCGGCGTTCCCGAATGCCATCCTGAACCTGTGCCACGCTTGACCTTGCTGGTGGCGCCGACCAAGCACACGGACCGGTTCGAGTGGTTTCTCGAGAAGGCTTGCGAATGCGGTGTCTCCTGCATACAGCCCATCTGGACGGAGAGGAGCGAAAGGAAGGTGGAGAAGCCCGATCGCTGGCGGCGTACCCTCGTGGAAGCCATGAAGCAATCGCGGCGGGCCTGGTTGCCCGAGTTACGGCCGGCCCTGGGGCTGAAGGACGCATTGGAAGCGGTCACATCCGGGGAGGGGGCGCCGTGGCTGGCGGTGGCCCATTGTCCTGTGCCGGACCACCCGGAATGGCAGCGTCAGTCCCTGGTCAACGCGTTGCCTGCGGGCCGCGATGTGGTCATCGTCATCGGTCCCGAAGGGGATTTCACCCCGGAGGAGATCACCGCCATGGCCGCCATGGGGGCGGTTGCGGTCACCATGGGCGAACATCGACTGCGCACGGAAACAGCCGCTCTTTTCGCCGTACAGGCCTTTCATGTCCTCAATGCACTCCAATGAAGAAGTTGTTCAACACCCTACTCCTGCTTACCGTCATCACAGGTGGCCTGTATCTCACGAACCCTGACCAGGAGGCTTTTTCCGATTTCCTCGCCGTGTATGTCCAGGAGGAGTTGGCCGACGAAACAAGGGAAGAGACCGAACTCGGAAAGAAGCTCAGGAAAGGGCTGGGTCAATTGGCGGGGGTGGCTGCGGAGGCCTTGGCGGAGCGCACCGAGCTGTACGTAGCATCGGTTTATTCCCTGGACATCGCCGGGGAGTCCCACGTATTCGTGGGCGTAGCCGGTCAATTCATTCCCGTCAGGAACAAATGATCAGGAGGGGTCCGTTGCTTCAGCCTGGGGCGCTTCAGGCATGGGCATCCAATGGGTGACGGCTCCGAAATATTGGTTGGACGCCCCTTCGCCGCTCCAGAAATGACGGCCATGGGCATCGGCCTTGTCCTGTTGGGCGGCAAAGAAGTTCTCCATGAATCGGAGGACGATCACTTCGCGCAATTCGAAATTGGCCTTGCCCGGCAACAGCACCTCATTGCCCGGCACAACGGCGAGTACGCGCTCGCCGTCTGCGGGGAGTCGGTCCTCGCAGGCAATCCAGGGGGGCAGGGCTTCACCTTCGCGTGCCATGGTTCAATGTCCTTGGAAGGAGGGCTGGCGCTTTTCGAGAAAAGCCGCGACTCCTTCAGCGTAATCCCCTGTACGTGAGGCTTCTGCCTGAAGTTTCATCTCGGTGTCGAGCTGGGCGTCCAAGCCCTGTTCGAAGCCGGCGTTGAAGGCCGCCTTGGTCAGGGCCAGGCCCCGCGTCGGCATGGCCGCCAGGTGATGGGCCAACGCCATGACTTCCCCTTCGAATTCTGCATCGGGAATGGCACGGTGGATCATGCCCATGGCAGCGGCTTCCGCAGCCCCCACCGGGGTGCCCAGATAGGCCAGGGCGGTGGCACGCTGAAGGCCGATGAGCTTGGGCAGCATCCAGGTGCCGCCACTGTCGGGGATGAGGCCAATCTTGGAGAAGGCCTGGATGAACCGGGCGCTCTCCGTGGCCACGCAGAGATCGGCCGCGAGCGCAATGTTGGCCCCGGCTCCGGCGGCGACCCCGTTGACCGCAGCGATGACCGGTTTGGCCAGCGCCCGCATCTTCCGGACCGTCGTGTTGTAGGTGCCGTGGACGATGTCCTCCAGTGGCGGTGCATCC
>CALKUW010000297.1 GCA_937996585.1 uncultured Flavobacteriales bacterium | reverse complement strand
GCCGCCCTCCGGCGAAAAGGCGTCCTGAGAATGGACGGAGCCCAGCTCACCCGGGAGCAATCCCGGACCGGATCAAAGGAGGCACCGCACCCACCCGGGCAACCGGAGCTGCTTCGGCAGCGGGGGACCGAGACGCGAGTCAAGGCCTTCTCCTCGGAGAAAAGCGCGGTGAGCAGAACCGAATCCGTTCGGAAAGCTGCGGAAGGACCCGTCACCGACAGGCGGCGGGAACGCCATCGGGCCACGCTGTGGCGCGATGTGCCGAAGAGCCCAGGGAACGGTGCGCCGCAAGGCAGTCTGCCCCGGGGTGCTAGGGCCGAAGGAGGCAACTCTGGAGGTCGACCCGCGACGCCCGCGTCACGGACCGAGCCAGCCGCAAGGAGGGCCGGGTGCGCCCAGGACAAGCAGACGGTCGCAAGACCACGCCGATTCCGACGCTCGGAGGTCCGGATCGCCCGTCAGAAGGCGAAGCATGGAGAACCCCCCGTTACTCCATGAGCAGGACACCCTCGGGTGGGCCGTGCCCGGAAGAATCCGCATCAGAAGCAGAGGGTTTCGACCTGAAGTGGACGGTGCGGATTTCTTTTTTTACCCCCTTTTTATCAGCCGCGCGAGACTTTCGGGAACGTTTCCCACTCCGTCAACCTGGGTTTTCAGTCGAAGATGACGGTGCGGTTGCCCCGGACGAATACGCGGTCCTCGATATGCAGGCGCAGTCCCCGCGCCAAGGCCTCACGCTCGCACAACCTCCCCTTGCGGCGCAGGTCGGCGGGGGTGTCCCGGTGCGAGATGCGCAATACCTCCTGATCGATGATGGGCCCCTCATCGAGGTCAGGCGTTACATAGTGGCAGGTGGCCCCGACCAGTTTCACGCCCCGTGCATGGGCCTGGTCATAGGGCCGGGCACCCGCAAAGGAGGGCAGGAAACTGTGGTGGATGTTGATCATCGCACCAGCGCGCTTGTGGGCCAGATCATCGGGGAAGACCTGCATGAACCGCGCGAGGACCGTGACGTCCACGTCATATTCATCGAGCAGACCATCGATGGCGCCGAAAGCGGCCTCCTTGGGCTGGTCTTTGAAGTCGACATGGTGAAAGGGCACCTTGAACCAGCCCGCATTTTCGGCGATGTGGGGATGATTGGCGATCACACATACGATGTCGCAATCCAGTTCTCCGGTGCGCCAGCGCTGCAAGACGTCGACCACGCAATGGCTCGCTTTGGAGGCCAGCAATGCCACACGCGGTCGGAACTGCGCGCTGCGCACCAGCAAAGAGGAATCCGCCTGCTGCAGCAGGTCCGCCATCCCGGCACGCAGTCCGGAATCCAGACCCTCCTCGGTCAGTTCCACCCCATCGGCCATCACCTCATAACGCATGAAGAAGTGGCCGGACAGTGGAGCGGTGAACTGGGCGGCGGCCACGACGGTCGCCCCAAGGTCCGCGAGGTGACGGCTCAACTCGGCCACGATGCCCCGACGGTCGGGACAGGACAGCATGACGCGAAACCGTTGGGCGTGTTCCATGACGTTTGGAATCAAGTAGGGGTATGAATCAGGGCAGCTCCCGTTTGGCGATGCGCTCCAATGGGCCAGGACAGGCCTTCTGATGGCAGGACGTGCATCCATTCACCACCCCCATGTAGGTGTCCGCACTGGGGTTGGCATTGAATGCGGTGATGTGGGCATGGAAGGCCATGGCAAAGGCCTTGTAGCCGTCCACGAGCATGCTGGAATCCGTCGGTGCCAGCCCATTCAGATCGTACTCCGTGAAGGCCTTGCCATCCCAGCCATCTCCTGCCAGGTGATCTTCACGAAAGCTGACCAGTTCCGCATCGAGCTCGCGCATCGCTTCTGCCAATTCGGAAGAACGGTTGGGCTGCAGGGGCGCCAACTTGGGACCCGCTCCCTGACAGGATTCACTCCTGCCACAACGGACCAGGACGAATCCCATGACCAGTATGAGGAGCAGTGCGGAGAAGCGTCCGGAGTCCATAGGCATCCCCATGACTCAGTCCTCGATCATGACCCCGGTGGCCGTAAAGGCCAATCGGAGCTCGGGCTCGGTGATCGCCGCGATCTCTTCCGCCGTGGCGCCTGCGTCCTCGGCGTAATGCCGGCGGGCGTCCACCGTCAAGGTGTCGAAGAAGGCCTCTCCTTCCATGACGGCCCGTTTCCCTTCCGCCCCTTCCGTAGGCACGAAGAATCCGTAGTCCAGGAAGCGCACGAAAACCGTGTCCTCTCCGGATGCCACATCCATCCAGCACCCCTTCTTGGGGCAGGTGGCCGTGATATCGCCTTCAAAGCGGACTTCCGCCCTGCCCTCCTCGGCCAATCGCTCACGCAGACCTGCAGCATCAAGGGCGCCATCGAGGTCAATCACACTGCCGTAATACATGCGGCCGTCATCTTCGTTTTGGACAGGGTCCGGATTGGATGGCCCGGCGCAACCAACGATCAGGAATACAAATGCGATGAGGGCACTGAAAACGGTGATTTTCATGGGATGGAAATTGCTGATGGAAAACTACGGAACAACACTGCAAAACGAGGATTAGAATGGCCGAAGAAACCCCATCCGGGCATTCGAGCCCAATGCCGTGTTTTTCGTTAGTGTATTTCGTACACTTGCATCCCTGAATCGACTCGGATGTGCCGTTTCCATCACCCTTTTGCAGGTTTGATGGCCCTTGGAATGCTTGCATTTACAGGGTGTCAGGACAGCGCGCCGTACCGTGGGCAGGATGCCCGGACAACCTTCATCGACAGTGTCCTGAGTACGCTCACCATTGAAGACAAAGCGGGGGAAATGACCCAGCTGACCCTGGACATGGTCTGCGTAGGCAAACCCTACAAGCTCGAGGAGCCGCACCGGATCGATACTGAGAAGCTGGAGCACGTTCTGGTCGACCTGAAGGTGGGCAGCATCCTCAACTGTGGTGGTCACGCCTACTACCCGGAGAAATGGCATGAGCTCATCGGGAGCATACAGTCCGCCGCCGCCCGCAAGCCGTCAGGCATCCCCGTCCTCTATGGCATTGACGCCATCCATGGCACGACCTACACCACCGGTGGCGTCCTCGGCCCCCAGCAGATTGGCCTTGCAGCCACATGGGATACAGCATTGGTAAGGAAGTTCGCGGAGAACGCTGCAAAAGAAGTCTTGGCTTCGGGCATCCCGTGGGACTTTTCCCCTGTACTCGACGTGGCGCGTGACCCCCGATGGCCCCGATTCTGGGAGACTTTCGGCGAGTCTCCCCGGCTCGTCTCCGACATGGGGGTGGCCATGGTCAAGGGATATCAGGAGGGCCCCTCGCCCATTGCCGCTTGCCTCAAGCACTACATGGGATACAGCCGGCCACTGAGCGGCAAGGACCGCACACCGGCCTGGGTTCCCGAGCGCCAACTGCGCGAGATCTTCCTCCCTCCTTTCGCTGCGGCCATTGACGCTGGCGCAGCCACAGTCATGGTCAACAGCGGAGAGACCAATGGCATCCCCGTCCACAGCGACCACCATATCCTCACCGAAATCCTGAGGGACGAACTCGGATTCGAGGGACTGGTCGTTTCCGACTGGGAGGACATCCGCTACTTGTTCAAGCGGCACAAGGTTGCCGAGAACTACAAGGATGCCATCGAGATGTCCATCATGGCGGGCATCGACATGAGCATGGTCCCCACCGACACGCTTTTCCCCCGCCTGCTCGCCGAACTCGTGCACGAAGGCCGCATACCGGAGTCCCGGCTCGACGAGAGCGTCCGCCGCATCCTCGGCGTGAAATACGACCGCGGCCTCTTCGGGACGGGCGGAATGCCTCCGCCGTTGGAGGACTATCCGGAAAAGGCCTCTTTGGAAGGCGCGGCCGCCCGTGCCGCCCTCGAGAGCATCACCCTTCTCAAGAACAAGGGCCAGCATGCCATTTACCCCGAGCAGCCCATCCTGCCCATCGGCGGCACGGGACGCATCCTCGTGACGGGCCCCACGGCCAACAGTGTCAATGCGCTCAACGGCGGATGGACCGGAACCTGGCAAGGCACTGACCCCACCTACAACACCCCGGGTGCACCGACTGCCGTCGCGTCCATGCGGGAAGTCTTCGGCGCCGACCGCATCGCCTTCTCCGAACTGGGCATGGACTTCGATCGTACGGACATCGACGCGATCACACGCAACCTCTCCCCCCGTAATACGCAGTGTGCCGTGGTCTTCCTCGGCGAAATGCCGTACACGGAATTCGTGGGCAACGTCGAAGACATCGAATTGTTCGACAACCAGCAAAATCTCGTCCGGGCCATCCATGCCACGGGCGTTCCTGTCATCGGCGTCTACGTTGGCGGTCGCCCGCGCACCCTGTACGACATCGAAGCCATGTTCGACGCCTTCGTCATGGCCTACCTGCCCGGAGATTACGGTGCACGGGCCATCGCAGATGTCCTGAGCGGCGCCTTCAACCCTTCCGGTCGACTCCCCTTCACTTGGCCGTGTCATCCTTCCTCACACCTGACGCACGACCTGAAGCACACTGAACTCGAAGGCGATGGCTTCAAGCCGCTCTTTGCTTTTGGAGATGGCCTTTCCTACTCCTCCGTCAACACGACGGGCATCAACATCATCAGTGGCGCCACAGCCAGCATCGGTGACACTGTAGAAGTGGAAGTGACCCTGGAAAACGTCGGGAATCGAAGCTCCACCGAAACGATCATCCTCTTCAGCCAAGACCGCGTAGCCTCCATCACCCCTTCCGTGGATGAACTTGCGGCCTACAAACAGGTGGTCGTACCTGCCGGTGCAACCGCCACCATCACGCTCGCAGTACCTACATCAACCTTGGGTTTCATCGGACGCGACAATACATACACCATTGAGCCTGGCACCTTTGGTCTGAGAATCAAAGGTCAAGAGACTGAATTTGAACTGATTCGATAGATTATTGCATTTCACAACACACACAAACACCATGAAACACCTTACCCTGTTTTTTGCGTTCTGTCTGAGCGCACTCTTCGCCTCCGCACAGACGGTGAGCGTCACCTTCAATGTCAACATGGCCAATGACGACACCTCTCCCGAAGGCGTATTCCTCGCTGGCGGAGCGGATTTCGGCGTGCCCGGTGACAACCCCATGACGGACGACGATGGAGACGACGTCTGGACGATCACCATCGAGGTCGCGTCCGGATACACCGGATACTACACCTTCACGAACGGCGCCTGTGGCGACTGGTCCTGCAAGGAGAACATCGGCGGCCAGGATTGTGCCAACCCCGACAACTACAATGACCGCCAACTGGAGAACATCACCGAGAACACGGTCATCAACACCTGCTTCGGACACTGCACGACGGACGGCACCTGTCCCAATGTCGGTGGTCCCGCCAGCATCACGTTCCAGGTGGACGTGACCGAACAGGGAACGGGCGATGTCTCCATGTTCGGCAACTTCAATGGTTGGGCCTTCCCAGGTGAGACCATGACCGACGCCGACGGCGATGGCATCTACGAAGTGACCTTGAGCATCGCTCCCGGTTCACTCGAGTGGAAATACGTGGTCAACGGCGTGGCCGAGGAATTTGACCCGGAAGTGGACGGCGAGTGCACCCTGACGACAGGAGAATTCACCAACCGCAACCTGATGGTGAGCGGCGACCAGGTGCTCGACCCGGCATGCTTTGGTGCCTGTGGCGCCTGCAACGAGGTCGCTTGTGTCGACCCCGCACAGATCGACACCACCATGATGTGCACCCAGGAATGGGCACCGGTCTGTGGATGTGACGGCGTGACCTACGGCAACGACTGTGAAGCCCAGTTCTACGGTGGCGTGACCTCCTGGACGGAGGGCGAGTGCTCCACTTCTTCCTCCGTCACCTTCCAGGTGGACATGAGCGAGCAGGACATCCTCGGTCCCATCTACGTGACCGGTGGCAGCATCGACGGCTGGTGCGGAACCTGCATCGAGATGTTCGACGTCGGTGACGGCATGTACGCTGCGGTGGTCGAGCTCGAAGCCGGCGACCATGAGTACAAGTTCAACAACGGCGGCTGGGACGGTACCGAAACCCTTGAAAGCGACGGCGACAGCACCTGCACGCTGACCACCATCGATGGCGAGAACACCTATGTCAACCGCATCATCACGATCCTGCCGGGCGCAGGCGACGTCGTGCTCCCCCCAGTTTGCTTCGAAAGCTGCGAAGAGTGCGAAGAGGTCGTCGTCCCCGACACTGAGGTGACCTTCAACGTAGACATGAGTGAGCAGACCGTGAGCGGTGCCGTATACATCTCCGGTGAGACCATCGACGGCTGGGCCGGTTCACAGGTCGAATTGACCGACGCGGACGGTGACAACGTCTATTCCGTCACCCTCGAGCTGCCGCAAGGCAACCACGAGTACAAGTACATGATCGGCAGCTGGGACATCAATGAGTCCCTCGACCCCGTTCAGGATTCCGCCTGCACCATCACGACCGGTGGATTCACGAACCGCCTGCTCGTCATCTCTTCCGAGGAGGCCATTGACCTCCCCGTCCACTGCTACGAATCCTGCGACGCCTGCGCGCCTGTTGGCGTGGCCGAATTGGACGCCCTCACCTTCAGCGTCTTCCCGAGCGTGACCGACGGCATTGTGACCGTGGCCTTCCCCAGCCCGCTGGCGCAAGGTGCTGAGATCGAGGTCCTCGACATGGGCGGCCGCATGGTACGCAACAGCAACCTCGGAGCGGGCATGACCCAGCTCCGCATCGACCTGAACAACGAGGCCGACGGATTCTACGTCGTCCGCGTCACCTCCGGTTTGCAGGTGGCCACCGAACGGGTGGTGAAGCAACACTGAAACTGAATACCTACACAACACCATGAGATTCTTGCTCCTCCTGGGTTGGCTGGTCCCCTTCGGGATCCTCGCACAATCCACGGCCATCACCGGTAAGGTGACCGACGCCGATGACGGCACCCCCCTCCCGGGGGTGTCCGTTGTCGAGAAAGGCACCTATAACGGCAGCGTGACCGACCTCGATGGAAACTACACGTTGATGGTCTCCTCACCCGAGGCGACCCTGACGTTCACCTACATCGGGTACAAGACCACGGACGTGGCCATCGCAGGCCGCTCCGCAGTCGACCACGCGCTCGCCGCCGACATCGCCGGGCTGGAAGAAGCCATCGTCATCGGCTATGGCAACCAGCAGAGGAGCAAGATCTCCGGTGCTGTGGGCACCATCGACATCAAGGACGCCACCTCGGTACCCGTACTCCGCACGGAGCAGGCGCTGCAGGGCCGCGCCGCCGGTGTCCAGGTGACCCAGAATTCCGGACAACCCGGGTCGACGCAGTCCATCCGGATCCGCGGTACGGGTTCACTCAACAACGCCGAGCCGCTCTGGGTCGTCGACGGCATCCCGACCGGGGGCATCGACTTCCTCAATCCGGCCGACATCGAGAGCATTTCCGTGCTGAAGGACGCTGCCTCCGCCGCCATCTACGGCGCGCGTGGTGGAAACGGGGTCATCCTCGTGACCACCAAGAAGGGCAGCAAGGGCCAACCCGCCCAAGTGACCTATGATTCCTACTACGGCATCCAGGAGCCGTGGAAGAAAATCGGCCTGCTCAACGCCGAGCAGTACGCCATCCTCATGAACGAGAGCCGCGCCTCTGCGGGCCTCGTCCCCCTCGCTGCGCTGTCCGACCCGGCCAGCCTTGGTGAGGGCACCGATTGGCAGGACGCCCTGTTCCAGCGTGCCCCCATCATGAACCACAGCTTCAACTTCACCAAGGGTACCGCCACGAGCTCCACGGCCATTGGCGGAAGTCACTTCGTGCAGGACGGCATCATCGGTGGTGAAAAAGGCCGCTTCGAACGGACCACCTTCCGCGTCAGCACGCAGCAGGACGCCGGAGACCGGTTCCGCATCGGACAGACCATCAACTTCACCCACCTCAACCGCAACGCCCTGGCCGAGAACAACGAGTTCGCCACGCCGGTCGTCCGCGCCTTGAACATGGACCCCGTCACGCCGGTTACCCGCCCCGACGGTTCCTACGCCTACTCCGAGTTCATCGGCAGTGACATCGCCAACCCGATCAACCAGGTGGAGACCACGCACGACCGCTGGACCACCAACCGCTTCGTTGGCAACCTCTACGGTGAATACGACATCTTCCAGAACCTCAAGTTCCGATCCTCGGTCAACATCGACCTGACCCTCGGTTCACAGAAGATCTTCTTCCCGACGTTCGACCTCGGCATCGGAGAGAACGACCCGAACCGCCCCGCTTACGAGTGGCGAGAGGTGAACGGCCTCATCCGCAACGAGAACAAGTGGTCCAACTGGCAGTGGGAGAACACCGCCACCTACGACAAGGAGCTGAAGAACGGCGACAAGATCCAGGCCATTGCCGGATACTCCGCCCTGTACAGCAACTACCAGAACATCGGGACTTACCGGGACAGCCTGAACTCCAACGACCCGGAGCTCGCCTTCCTGGACAACAGCCTCAACTTCACGGAGCAGGCTCCGAACGCCAGCGGCGGATTCGGTGAAAGCTCCTACCTCTCCACCTTCGGACGCGTGCAGTACGAACTTGGCGACCGCTACTCCTTCTCCGGAACGCTGCGCCGCGACGGCTCCTCCAAGTTCGGAGCGAACAACCGCTACGGCGTCTTCCCCTCCCTCTCCGCCGCATGGAACCTCACGGAGCTTCCTTGGGTCCTGGAAAAGGACTGGATCGAGTTCGCCAAGGTGCGCGCCTCCTGGGGCCGCAACGGAAACGCCGATGGCATCGGCAACTTCGACTTCACCTCCGTCGTCTTCAACGGGCAGAACTATACGTTCGGTCCCGACCAGCAGCAGGTGAACGGAGCCGGTCCCGTCACTACGTCCAACCCCGACCTGAAATGGGAGACGGTGGACCAGTTCAATGCCGGTCTGGATCTCGACCTCTACAACGGCCGCTTCAACGTGGTCGTCGACTACTTCGTGAAGAACACCAACGACATGCTCGCAGTGGTGCCGGTGCCCGGCGTCGTGGGCTTCCTGCCCGCCGCCACCAACGTGGCTTCCGCCCGCAACAAGGGCCTCGAACTGTCCCTCACCTACCGCGGTGAGAAAGGCGATTGGGAATACGACCTGACCGGAAACCTGAGCATCATCCGCAACGAGGTCACCGGACTCGGCGAAGGCGGACAGCCCATCAACACGGGCGGTGTCTTCGGTGCTGGCAACGACTTCTCGGCCTACACCGACATCGGCCTCCCCATGGCGGTCTTCTATGGCTACGAAACAGCCGGCATTTTCCAAACGGATGAGGAGGCCGTGGCCAACTCGGCCCAGCCCAACGCCGTCGCCGGTGACGTCATCTTCGTCGACCAGAACGAGGACGGCATCATCGACGAAAACGACAAGACCGTCATCGGCAACCCCCACCCCGACTTCACCTACGGTTTCACGGGTAACGTCAAGTGGAAGCGGTTCGACGCCAGCATCTTCATCCAGGGATCGCACGGCAACGACCTGTTCAACGGCATCTTCCGCTACGACCTGAACACAACCAACCTGCCGGTCTCCGCACTGGAGCGCTGGACGGGCGAAGGCTCCACCAACGAGCATCCGCGCATCTCGCACGTGGACGCCAACCAGAACAACCGGGTGTCCGACCGCTTCGTGGAGGATGGCTCCTTCCTGCGGGTAAAGAACCTGCAGATCGGATACACCCTCCCCGACCGCATTCAAGAGAAACTGGACATCGGCAAGTTCCGCGTCTACGTCTCCGCGAGCAACCTGCTCACCTTCACGAACTACTCCGGCCTCGACCCCGAAATCGGTTCCCGCGGAACGCTGGAAATCGGCATCGATCGCGGCTTCTATCCCGTCTCGCGCAACTTCATCGCGGGCGTCAACGTCACATTCTAAAGCAGGAAAACATGAAGCGCATTCTCCTTCTCCTCCTGATTCCCGTGTTGGCCACCTCCTGCAAGCAGGAGTTCCTCGAGCGCACCCCGGTCGTGGGCGCCACGGAAGCCAACTTCTACAAGACCCCCGAGGACGCCCTGTCCGCCACCATCGCCTGCTACAACACGCTGCAGCAAGAGGTGACGAACATTCAGGGATCGTCCGGCCTGAAGCCCCACTTCCGCTGGTACTTCGGTGACATCTGCTCCGACGACAGCGACAAGGGCGGTTCCGGCGACGGCGATGACCCGCAGCTCTACGAGTATGAGCGTTTCCAGGGCAACAGCGCCGGTCAGATGCTCCTCGTCGAATGGCAGGTGGCCTACCGCGGCATCGCCTACTGCAACCTCGCCATCCAGAAGATCCCCGAGATCGACATGGACGCCGACGTGCGTGACGCCTACATCGCCGAGGCCCGTTTCATCCGCGCCTACTGGTACTTCGGGCTGGTGACCACCTTCGGTGGCGTACCCCTCGTGACCACCCCACTGGCCTCCACGGAATACCAGCAGCCCCGCGCCACGGACACGGAGATCTGGAACTTCATCAAGGACGACCTCGAGTTCGCCATCGAGTTCCTGCCACAGCGCAGCGACTACAGCACGAGCGACCTGGGTCGTGCCACCCGCGGTTCCGCCCAGGCCCTCATGGCCAAGACCAACGCCTACCTCGGCGAGTGGGAAGCCTGCTACCAGGTGTCGGGTGACCTCATTGCAGAAGGCCAGTACTACTTCGATGACTATTCCAACATCTTCACCGAGAACGGCGAAAACGGACCGGGGTCCATCTGGGAGATCCAGTACATGAACGCTTCCGGTGGCAACTGGGGGCAGCAGCTTGAAGGCACGTTCACCAACGTCTTCCAGCGGGCCCGTGGCCAATTCAACGGATACGGATTCAACCTCCCCACCCAGGACCTCGTGGATGAGTTCGAGGAAGGCGATCCGCGCCTGACCTACACCCTCTTCCGTGAAGGTGACGTGATGGGCGACCGCGGCGTATTCACCCTCGATGCGACCGGTTTCCCCCACCTTTACTACCCCCGCAAAAACTTCAACAATGCAGCGGAGGAGGCCCCCTTCGGCGATCCGAACCCGAACGGCCACACCAACGACCGTGTGATCCGCTACTCCGACGTGGTGCTCTTCCACGCAGAAGCCTGCGTCAACACGGGCCGCATCAACGAAGCGAACGATGCCGTGAACGCGGTGCGTGACCGGGCCCGCGGAACCGCATGGTGCGCCACGCCGGCGCCTAACCCCGCCGCCGAGCCCTGCCAGGCGCTTCCGCTGTTCGGAGGACCGCACATCAACCCCAACGGTGGCCAGCCGGTGACCAATCCCAATGTCACCATCGAGGACATCTGGCATGAGCGCCGCGTCGAGCTCGCCCTCGAAGGTCACCGCTTCTACGACCTCGTGCGCCAGGGCCGTGCTGCATCCGTGATGCAGGCCCACCTCGACCAGCACTTCCCCGACGGAGGATACACCTTCGCCGAAGGCGTCAACGAACTCTTCCCCATTCCCAGCAATGAGATCACCCTGAGCGGTGGCCTCATCACCCAAAACCCCGGATACTGATGCGTTTCCATCATTTCCTCCCCCTCGCGGTCCTCTTGGCCGCCATCGGTTGCCAACCCATTGAAGAAGAAGGCATCGACCTTCCCGGTGCGCCCAGTGCCGCCTTCGATTGGGAATACCTCTACGTGGATACGGCTGCCACCCCCTACGTGGACAGCAACCGCGTCGTCTTCACTTCCATGGCGGGCGACGGGTTCCTCCACTTCTGGGATTTCGGCAACGGATTCACGAGCAACGCCACTCAGGACACGACCTTCTACCCCCAGGCCGGCGACTACGATGTGACCTACTCGGTGTACAGCGCCGGTGGTTCCGGCAGTGCAACGGCGACGATCCCCGTCGCCAACACGGTGGAGCTCCCCTGCGAAGGAACGCTGGCATTGCTCACGGGCTGCGACAACCAGAAGACCTGGATCTTCTCCGGTGAGGCCGGCGCCATCTCCGTAGGCCCGACCCCGGGCAGTACGGAGTGGTACAGCAGCCCCGTCGCCGGTCTCGTGCCCGAGCAGTACGACGACAGCTACCAGTTCACCGTTGATGGAGATTACTTCTACAACAACAACGGTGGTACCGTCAATCCGTTCGAAGGCTATGTGGTCACAGAACTCGCCGTGCCGGACACCCTCTCCTACCTCCTCAATCCCGGAGCAGGACTGAACGGTGAGGACCAGATCCGTCTTCTGCCGGATGACACGGGCTTCTGCTGGTTCATGGGCGTCTGGGATTGCGGTCCCACCTTCGACATCCTTGAGCTCACCGAGGACCGCCTTGTGGTGATGGCCCCCATCCAGAACGGGGACTGCACCAACGGAGACGGTTACTTCACCCTCATTTTCGCCGCACAATGACACTCCGCCCGCTGCTGTTCCCGGTAACCGCCATCCTCTTCTTTGCTGCCTGTGGCGGTGGCGAAGAGGAAACCCCGGCCGAGTTCCGTTTCTCCAACGACCAGACGGCGTTCGAGAATGAAGCCAATGCCGTCTTCTCCTTCGATGTCCGCATCGATGAGGCCAAGACCAACGAGGTACGCGTCCAATACGCCACCGCGGATGGAACAGCAATCGCGGGCGAGGACTACACGGCAGTCGAGGGCACCCTCGTCTTTGCTCCGGGAGAAACCAAGAAGTCCATCGAGGTGGCCATTGTGGTCGACGAATACCTCGAACCCGATGAATACTTCACGGTGGCCCTGAGCGACCCGGAGGGCGGCTACCTGCGCGACTTCGTGCAGGAGGCGACCGGTACCATCCGCAACGACGACGAGACGCTCGGCATCAGCGATGACGGCTACACCACGCCGGACAGCTACCCCGGCATGACCTTGGTTTGGGGCGATGAGTTCAATACACCGGGCGCACCCGACCCCGCCAAATGGACCTACGACCTAGGCAACGGCAACTGGGGTTGGGGCAATCAAGAGCTCCAGAACTACACAAGCAGTCCCGAAAATGTCACCATCGAAGACGGCAGACTCTTCATTTTTGCCCGCAACGAAGGAGGCGGTTACACCTCTGCGAGGTTGAAGACCCAAGGCATCTATGACTTCCAATACGGACGGGTAGACATACGCGCCATGTTGCCCATCGGGCAGGGCATCTGGCCCGCTTTGTGGATGCTGGGCTCAGACATCACCACCGATAGCTGGCCGGCCTGCGGTGAAATCGACATCATGGAGCTGGTGGGCCATCAGCCGCGCCTGATCCATGGCACCGTGCATTGGGGTCCCGATAACGGGCAGCACCAATACAACGGCTCCATCGCGCCCTCCTTGACCTTTCCAGAAACGTTTGCAGACGAATTCCACGTATTCTCGATTGATTGGCAGGAAAATGAAATCAAGTTCTACCTCGACGACGTGCATTACCACACGATCACACCGGCCAACATGAACGGGTTTAATTACCCCTTCAACGATGCGTTCTTCTTTATCATGAACGTAGCCGTTGGCGGACAATG
>CALKUW010000296.1 GCA_937996585.1 uncultured Flavobacteriales bacterium | reverse complement strand
GATCGTGGAAGACTACTTCCGCACCGATGTCGAGCCTGAGCCTGAGGCACCCCCCGTCACCAGCGACACCAACGCCATCCGGGTCAGTCGTGCCGACGAGCGCCTGGAGAGCCTGCGGTTGTCTCGAGGCTCTGTCGATGAAGCGCGGCTAAGCCAGCTAGGAGGCACCGTGCCGCCGGACATGGAGTCCGAGGTGGTCGAGGCTGTCGAAGGCGGGCGCATGGCCCTTGGGCTTCTGAGCTTCCCCAACAACCCGGCGTTCGCAGGAGGATTGACCAGCGTCCATGGGACCCGTGTTGTCGATCGTCGAGGCATTACGACGGTTGGCCCAATGGGGCGCCCGTATTACAAGACCAAGCTAGCGCAGCTTGGCGACCACTACCCGTCGAACAACCGCCTGACGCGCATGTACACCTCTGCGCTCCTCGCTGATCCCTCAGGCAACGCGCAGCCGACGGACTGGTGGGACAATGGCGACTACGTCTCCGATGTCGGCGTGGACTTCAACGAGATGGCTATGAACCCCGCGTCCCTAATGGGCCACCTGCGGTTCGCAGTGGTGCAAGACGGGATCAGCTTCCGCGAACTGGAGCGAGGCGAGATCCGAGAGGGCACAAGCCTAGAGAAGATCTTCGGAAAGAAGGGCGACTGGCCGCTGGACGTCATGCACATCGGGCCCCAGGCCCCCGCTGAGTTCGAGGCAGCCTTTGCCGAGTGGGCGAACGAGGCCACCCGAGCCAACAGTGCCTACCAGAGGGCGATGCTGTCGCTGGGCATCTTCCCTGACGAGCCGCTGCGCGATGGCAGTGGAGCCACCCAAGGCGACAAGTTCATGAAGATCCTCAAGTCGAACTACGACACTCGACGCGAGGCCATGGGCGACCAACTCCTCAAGAACATCCAGCGTCCCTACAGCTCCTTCAGCCGCATGACGGCTGGTGAGCACATCTACAAGGATGTGGCCCGAGACGGTGTCTTGGGCCCTCACAAGAAAGCCGCTGACGGCGACTACGACAACCGCATCCACAGCCCCGCTGTGCGATACGTCCTCGAGCAAGAGCAGAGATTCCTGAGCGACGATTGATGGCTGAACCTATCTGGGAAGACCCGTTCGATGACGGGTTCTTCGATGTACCGGGGCAAGCCGCTGCCCCGATGGGTCCAGGCATGCAGCAGGAGGACGAAGACGGCTGGTTCCTCGACACGCTGGCCGCTGTGCCTCGAGGCCTCGCAGGTGCCGCTGAGTCCGTACTGGAGCTGGGGAACCTCGTCGGGTTCGACTACGACATCACCGACAACTTCGGCCTAGGCCACAGCACCTCGCTGCCTGGCAGCCTTCTCGAGGGCACCACGCAGTTCCTCGCTGGCTTCCTGCCCGTCGGTGGCATGTTGAGCAAGGTGGGCTCCGCGGCCAAGGCAAGCTCCGCTGCCGGCAAAGCCAATCGCCTAATGCAGACGGCGGCGAAGCTGTCGAACAAGCAGGGCAAGCTGACGCACTACGGCAAGACCATGGCCCAGGGTGCCATGGCGGACTTTCTTGTCTTCGCAGAGGACGAGGCCCGCCTGTCGAATGCCCTGCTAGAGATCCCTGGCCTCGAGGAGAACGACATCCTCGAGTTCCTCGCGCAGGACGATGAGGACAGTGCGCTTGAGTCGCGACTCAAGAACGTCATCGAGGGCGCCGGCGCAGGCCTAGTGGTCGATAGCTTCCTCAAGGTGCTCAAGGGCATTGGGCGGCGCACGAAGATCCTGAAGAGCAACGAAGCCGAGGCGACCAAGCGCCAGCTCCTCGAGGAGAACGAGGCCTACATCGAGGACGCCGCTCGCGAAGGTGTGGGCGACCGCGCCCCCAGCGACTTCGAGGTGGACCGCGATGCAGCCGATGTCCTCGAGGAGACCCGTGCTGCCGATGCAGAGGCCGATGTCCCTGAGGTGCCGCTGCCGCTCGAGGAGGAGTTCCCCGACCTCGCTGCTGCTGACTACCGGACGCTCCAACAGGAAGCCAAGCAGCGGGGCGTCAAGGCCACCCAGAAGGCCGGGGCCCTTCGAGAACAGCTTGCGGAGGCGCGGCGCACCGAGGCCCAGCGGGGCCCTGAGACTCAGGCAGATGTCCTCGCTCGAGAAGCTGTGGAGAAGGAAGCCGAGCTGGTCGCCAAGTACGGCTCAGTCGAGAAGGCTCCCCAGGGGCAGCGCAACGCTCTCAAGGCCAAGCAGAACAAGGCCCGCCGGCGCCGCACCGCAGAGCGCATTGCTGGCGTGGCGAGCCCTGAGGCCGTCGGTGGCCTGACGCCCTTCCAGGCTCGAGTGCGTGACCTAGCTACGGAGACCGTGGAGCACGGGAGCCTGACGCGGGAAGAGTCGATCCGAATGGTCGAGCTGCTGGACGAGGCTGCTGAGAACGGCGAGGACTACCTCGAGAAGATCGGCGGGGTGATCAACACGGCCACCCTGAGCTCCAAGGCCAACCGGATGATGGCGATCCTGTACAGCCAGCAGAAGACCGTCAACAACGCCGTCGATCACCTCGGCAACCCCATCAAAAAGGGCGAGTTCGATGAGGCAACGGCCCAAGAAGCCGGCATTCGGATGTGGGCTGACATGTGGGGCCGGAAGCCCGAAGAGGTCTCGGCGTGGATGGAGCGCACTGCTGTCTCCATTGGCGAAGACAGCCTGAACGTCCAAGGCTTCCTGAAGTACCTCGATGTCCACCTCGACAACCTCGAGGCTCTGCACCGTGCAGCAAAGGGGAACACCGAGGAACTGGCGCGGCTGAAGCTGACGCAGGACCAGGCCCTCGAGGCCTTTGGCAATGCCTACCGCCAGTCCTCTGCGCTCTTCAAGGGCTTCGGTGCCATGCGCCGCGAGACGGGTCGGGCGCTGCGTCGGTTCCACACCAAGTCCAGCCGGATCATGACGCCCGAGATGCTCGACGCCAGCATCAAGGACATGGGTGGGCGCGATGCCCTGCTCGAGGCGGGTGATCAGTTGTTCGAGATGCGGAACATCGGCGGCAAGAACAACATGGCTGCTATCCGCCGGCTCGAGCGGTTCGACAAGCGGGCTCGCGCGACCTTCATGTTGAACGAGTACTTCGTCAACATGGTGCTGTCGGCGTTCCGCACCCTGAGCACCAACACCATCGGCAACTTCGCCACCACGGTCTACGGCCCCATCGAGGCGCTGATGGGAGCCCGCCTCAAGCAGGGCATCGGGACCCTGCGCGGCGAGAACACCGAGGTCATGGCAGAGCAGGCCCAGCGTGCCATGGACGAGATCCAGCAGCTCTTCGTCCAGTTCACCGAGGCTGGCAAGTGGGGCCTCAAGGCGCTCAAGCAGGGCGACTACATCCTTGACGGTGGGCAGTCAGCGGTCCTCGATCTGCCGAAGCACATGAAGGACGCCTGGGGCGCGGAGAACCTCGGCTTCATCATGGGACGGGAGCTCAACCCTGAGAAGGGCGTGGGTCTTGCCGTGGAGAGGTTCGGTGAGATCCTGCGTATGCCCAGCCGCGCACTGATGGGCACCGACGAGTTCTTCAAGCAGTGGAACTACCGTGCCTCCGCAGCGTCCGACCTGATGCTCGAGGGCCGCAAGAAGGTGGCTGCCGGCGAGATCGAGAACCTCGATGAGTTCGTGGACAAGGAGCTGTCGGCTCTGACGCGCCGCGGGCAGGCCTTGACTGAGCGCAACCTTCAGTCCGAGGCTGCCAAGCGATTCCGCCCGGATGACCCGAAGTACCAGCACGCCCTCGGCTTCGAGGAGATGCAGGTGGACCGGGAGCAGTGGACGAAGAAGCAGATGGGCGACCCCGAGGTGCTAGACCGCGGGGCCATTGCTGACCGGGCTATCCGCAAGTCTAGGGAGCGGACGTTCACCAACGACCTCGACCCGGACAACGGCTTCCTCTCGAGCCTGGGTACGACCATGCAGAGCTTCGGGACCAAGCACCCGCTGTTCCGCCTCTTTGTGCCCTTCATCCGGACGCCGATGAACATCTTCATCTACGCGGGCCGGCGCACAGCCATCCCCGTGGTCAACCGGGACCTGATCGCTGCTGGCGAGTACCTCTTCAAGACCACGCTGGGCAACAAGAAGGCTGACCAACTGCGCTCCAAGCTGGCGCAGGAGCTGTCCTCGCAGGACGCCACGGTGCGTGCAGAGGCTGCTGGTCGGATGATGTCGGCCATCGGATTCAGCACCGCGTTCTTCGGTGCGGCTGCTGCGGGCAACATCACGGGCGCGGGACCCAAGGACCGTGACAAGCGAGCGATCCTTCAGCAGGCCGGGTGGCAGCCCTACTCCATCAAGGTGGGCGACACCTACCTGAGCTACTCGAAGATGGACCCCTTCGCGACCATCGCAGGGATCTTCGCTGACATGTTCGATGCCGCGAGGTACGCCGACGATGCCCGCCAGGGTGAGCTCGAGACGCTGATGACGGCGATGACTGTGTCGCTGGCCCACAACGTCCAGTCGAAGTCCTACCTCCAGGGCCTGGTGCAGGCCACGGGCATCATCAGCGACCCCGAGGTCAGCATCCCGCAGACGGGTGGGCGCCTGCTGTCGGCACTGACGGTGCCCGCACTGGTGGCCTCCTTCCGTGATGCCACTGACCCGAACATGCTCGAGGTTCGCGGCATGACTGACCAAGTGCTGGCCCGTATCCCCCTGCTGGGCACGGCGATGCTGGACCCGCAGAGGACGGTCCTCGGTGAGCCCGTGGACAAGAAGACCTTCAACGGCGTCGAGCGTCAGTTCGCAGATGTCGGTGGGGCCTTCCTGCCCATGATGATCAACCGCTCCACCGATGACCTTGTGGCGAAGGAGCTGGCCACGCTGGCCTACCCCTTCAGCAACCCCCCGGAGCAGAAGTACGGGACGGACCTGACGGACCACCAGAACGACAAAGGCCAGACGGCCTACGACCGCTGGATGGAGCTCGTCGGTGAAGTGAAGCTGGGCTACGGCACCAAGCGCACGATCCGCCAGACGCTGCACCGGCTGATCAAGTCCTCGCGCTACCAGGCGCTGCCGCTGGACGGTGTGTCTGAGCTAGACGCTGACTCCCCGCGCGTGCGTGAGATCCGCCGCGTGATCAACAGGTACAGGTCTGCTGCCCTTCGGCAGATGCTGCAAGAGTTCCCTGAGGTGCGAGCGCAAGCCCGCAACCAGACCGTCGCAAACCAAGCCCTGCGCCGAGGTGTGGGCACTGACGTTGTCCGCAATCAACTGTTCCCCCTGGAGTGACCCATGCCCCTGAGCTACTCGACTTACACAGGTGACGGAAGCACCACTAGCTTCGCGATCACCTTCGACTACCTGTCGGAGACCGTGGTAGTCGGCACCTCGCCTGCGGGCATCTTGGTCTACCTAGACGATGTCAAGCAGACGAGTGGCTACAGCCTCGTCGGCAGCAACATCGTCTTCAGCAGCGCCCCTGGGGCCTCTGTGGACATCCGCATCGTGCGGTCTACCCCACGGGGCAAGAGTGACCGCCTGGTGGACTACGAGGACAGCACCACGCTGACCAGTGCCCTGCTCGACACCTCGGCCCTCCAGCTCCTCTACATCGCGCAGGAGGCCTTCGAGCAGTCGAGCTCCGGTGGGGGCGCCACGCCTACCTACCTCCCCTACTCGAACACGCTGGCTGCTTGGGACGCTGAGAGCCAGAAGATCTCGAGGGTGGCCACGCCGGCTACTGGGACCGACGCGGTCAACAAGACCTACGCGGACGATGGGTTCCTGCCGTTCAGCACCAGTGCCGACACCTATGACGCCTCGCGCTCCAGTGCGAACAAGAAGATCGACGGTGTCGAGGACCCCCAGGGGAACCAGCAGGCAGCCACCAAGAAGTATGTGGACGATGTGGCGACCTGGGGCATCGCTGGTGTCCCTCAGTCCTTCAAGTTCACCGCTGACGGGGCGACCAACAGCTTCACCCTGACCAGTGCCCCCTACGCCGAGGCCGAGATGCTAGTGGTGGGCCTCGATGGCGTGCTCCAGCTCCCGACGGATGACTACACGGTCACGGGTGGCGCGACGAACTCCACGCTGAACTTCGTCAGCTACACGCCCACCAGCGGGCAGGTGATCAACGTCCTGAACTTCGGCAAGGCCCGGTTCCTCGATAGCGCCCTGCTCGAGGACAACAGCATTGCCACCTCGATGCTCCAAGACTCCGCGGTGACTGCGGTCAAGATCGCGGACCTTGGGGTCACCACGGCCAAGCTGGCGGACCAGGGGGTCACCACTGCGAAGCTAGCTGACTCGAATGTCACCACGGCCAAGATCGCGGACACCAACGTGACCACGGCCAAGCTGGCCACCGACGCGGTGACTGAGGCGAAGATCGCAGATGACTCAGTGGACTTCGCGCGACTGAAGGACACGGGGTTCATGGGTGCGGCCAATGCCAACTCCACGGCCCAGGTGCTGCGGGTCAACACCGGCACGGCGAACCTGACTGCTGGCACCTTGGCTGCTGCTGACATCACGGACTTCAACAGCTCCGTCACGGCTCAACCGATCTCGGCTTTCGCGGCTGCGGCGGGAACCGTGAACATGGACTCGAACTTCCTCACGAACCTGCCGGATCCCACTGCTGCCCAGCATGCGGCGAC
>CALKUW010000295.1 GCA_937996585.1 uncultured Flavobacteriales bacterium | reverse complement strand
GGCGAAGTGGGTATTGGCGAAGGCCAAGACGGCATCGCTGTTGGCGCCAAGGGCCGATCCGGCATTGAATCCGAACCATCCGAACCAAAGCAGTCCGGTACCGAGGATGATGAAGGGAATGTTGGCGTGCTCCAAACGGTTGGTTTTCCGAGGCCCCAGGAAAACGGCGCCGGCCAGGGCGGCAAAACCGGCGGACATGTGGACCACCGTGCCCCCGGCGAAGTCCAGCACGCCGAGGTTCATCAGCAGACCGTCAGGGTGCCACGTCATGTGGGCGAGCGGTGCGTAGATGAAGACGGAAAACAGCACCATGAACAGGATGTAGCTCCGGAATCGGATGCGGCCCGCCATGCTCCCCGTGATGAGCGCCGGCGTGATGATGGCGAACTTCAGTTGGAAAAGGGCGAAGAGCAGGAAGGGGATGCTGCTTCCGATGCGTGGGTGGGGTGCCGCCCCGACGTTGTTGAAGTTCAGGAAGGTCAAGGGGTTGCCGATGATGCCGCCGATGCTGTCGCCGAAGCACAGGCTGAAGCCGAACACGACCCAGAGGATGGAGATGACGCCGAGAGCGACAAAGCTCTGCAGCATGGTGGAGATCACGTTCTTCCGGTCCACCATGCCGCCGTAGAAGAAGGCGAGTCCCGGGGTCATCAG
Organism: uncultured Flavobacteriales bacterium; assembly: GCA_937996585.1. Classification (GTDB taxonomy): domain Bacteria; phylum Bacteroidota; class Bacteroidia; order Flavobacteriales_D; family Sanyastnellaceae; genus UBA8752. Next base: position 4,652 of record CALKUW010000295.1, on the reverse strand, counting down.
GAGCACGAACGCGCTCGCGACCACCATCCAGGCGACGTCCCCCGGATTGGTTTCGATGACTTCCGTCCACCCTTCACCCGGGGTGGCGAGGCTGCCACCGAGGACGGCCATGAGGACGAAGGCGATGAGGGCGATGAAGTTGACTTTGCGGCCCATTGGAATCGGCTTGGCTTGGTTCATGAGGCGGCAAAAATAGTCCTGTCTATTGGTTTTGGGAAATTCAACTCCTTGATTGTTAGTTATTTAAACGTGTACTTTGGACACGCATGAAGCCGCGAAAATCACCGTAGACCGATGCCGGAAGGCCAGGATTCGCCCCGTTGTCCATCCGATACCTTTGGTCCATGACCCCGCAACGTCTGTTGAAGGAATTGCAGCGCTGGGGATTCGAACCGTCCAGCGATGTTCTGGACGGCACGTCGACCTCCAAGCTTGACCCTTCCCTTTTGGATGACCTCACTCGGGCACTGGATGGGACGGTGGGGGTTGATTTCGCGAGTACCGAGGAACAAGGCGCGCGCATCAGCCTGGCCTTGGATGCTATGCACTATGCCAGTGACCTGAAGCAGGCCGTTCCGGATTGGGTACATCGCCTGCCGGCATTCGACGGTGAGGTCATCCTGGACGGTGAGCCCGTTGAGCGCGCCTCCTGGGATTACGGCAAGGTGCGACACCGCACTCCGGCGGCGGTGCTCAGGCCGGCCCACGCCGATGACGTGGCGCTGGCGGTGCGGTTTTGCAGGCAGGAAGGCATCGGCCTGTCGCCGCGTGGGTTTGCCCACTCGGCAGGCGGACAGATGCAGGTGCACGGCGGTCTGGTGCTCGACATGAAGTCCATGCAACGGGTACTGGCCGTGGAGGACGATTGGATCGAGGTCGAGGCGGGCGCAGGTTGGGATGTCGTGCTTTCGGCCGCCATGGACAAAGGCAGGACACCCCCCATCGTCACCGATTGGCTCAAGGTCTCCGTGGGCGGCACCATCTCCATGGGGGGCTTCGGTTTCATGTCCTTTTGGCGCGGTACACAGATGGACCATCTGCTCGAGCTGGAGGTGGTCACCGGCGCCGGCGAAACCCTGCGCTGCAACGCAGGGCGTAACCCCGACCTGTTCGGTGCGGTGAAGGGCACGCACGGCAAATTCGGCATCATCACCAAGGCGCGGATTCCCCTCGAGCAGGCGCCTGAATCGGTGCGGCTCGTTCAGGCCTGCTATGCCGGCCTTGGAGACATGTATCGCGATTTCGAGCGACACGCCCTCGGCTGTTCCACCGACCTGATCCACGCCTTTGCGGCTGAGCGCAATCGCGCGTCCATCGTGACAAGGATGAATTCCACCGAGTCGCTCGATGTTGCGCCTGCCGCCGTGGACCGATTGCTCGAAGACGGGAGCAGCCGATGGGTCTACAACCTCGAATTGGTCGATTTCATCGGGGGTCCCCACAGCGATCGCCACCCGCCTGTCAACACGGCGGAGTTGCACTGCACCGAAGGCCTGGTGGACGCCTGGGAGATGGATTGGAAGTCCTTCTGCTTTCGCGTTCCACCGTTGGTGCTGGAGGAGCAGTTCCGCGGTGCGGCGCCCCATCCGGAGCTGTGCGCCTGGGTGCCCATGACCACCGAGGGGCTAGCCCTCCTCGAGGCGGAGTTCAACCGGATGGATCCCGCCAGCGATGTGGGCAATGGACCGGTGCTCTTTTTCCCCTTGCGCACCGACAAGGTCAACGCCCCGTTCTTCCGGTTGCCGGCATCGGAACATTGCCTTTTCTGGGGGTTGCTGCGCCGCGCGGAGCCGGCTTCGCATGACCGCATCGCCCAATTGATGGGGGACAACGAATCGCTGTTCTCCCGCATCCGCGACATCGGGGGCGCGCGCTACCTGCCCGACACCCCACCGGATACCCGCGCATTCTGGACGGTCCATTTCGGAGAACAGTGGGGCGATGTCCAAGCGGCTCGCGAGCGGTGGGACCCGGACCGGGTATTTGCCTCCTCTTTCGGAAATTTCAGCTGACCAACGCCCCGCAACATGACGTCCTTTCCCCTTTCCCTCGGCCGGTTTGACCACTACACGCTGATCGTGCCCGACGCTGAGGCGAGCACGCGCTTCCACATCGACGTCCTCGGCTTCGGCTGGGTCCGCGAGCAGAAGGTCAATGCCGGGAGCGCCCCTGAGGGTGAATTCGACATGCTGAACCACGTCCTCCACCTGCCGGGCGACCCCTCGCGGGTGGTGGTGATCACGGAAGGCCTGACGGAGTCGAGCATCTTCCGCAAATACCTCGATGCCCATGGGCCGGGGATCCACCACATCGCCTACACGGTGGACGACCTCGCCGAGGCCTTCGCGAAGCTCGAGGCGGAAGGCATCACCATGACTTCCGACCGCATCGTGCACGACCCGCTGAGCGGGTTGCGCCAGGTGTTCCTCGGCCGCGAGCAGACGGGCTACTTCATCGAACTGATCGAGCGCACCGATGCCGCTGAGGAGGGGACGTTCAAGGAGGACAACATGGCCGAGCTGGCCAACACGATGAAGTCCTACCTCGGCGAGGAAGGGGGGCGCACGCCCGCGCCCAGCGAGGTCGTGGCGGAAATCGAGGCCCCGCCCGAGGCCGTGATGGATTTCCTGGCCGAACCGGCCAACCTGCCGGCATGGACCGCCCACCAGACCGTGGCGCAGACCGCGGCCGGTCATTGGGTCGAGCGCCGCATGGCGGGCGATGTGCCTTTGAATGTGGTGCGCGGCGGGGAAGGGGTCACGTTTGTCTGGGACACCCCCGGTAAACCGTTCTCCATCCACTTCGGAGTGGCACAGGCGGACAATGGCAGCCGCATATCGGTGGCCATTCCTGAGGGGCTCGGGGATGAACGGGCCCGGCGCACGGCCACGGTCATCGGCGCTGAACTCGTGTTGTTGGCATCCGCGCTCGGCATGGACATCGACAGCGCGGTTCACGAAGCGGCGCGCATGGAAGTGGCCCGCTTCCACCTCGAGGTCTACGCCCGTCCCGGCGCCTGATTTCGACAAACCGCATCCCGTGGGGTGACATCCGTCATCCGAAGCCATGGGGCATCACGCTTCATTTGGGACACCAAATCGCCCCGTCATGTCCCTCGGATTGCCCTCTTCCTCCCGCTTTGACGTTCCCAGTGTCCGCTCCATCGTGCGGCAGGGGACAGCCCCCGCACCGCAGTTCGGCCTCGATCCTGTCGCTGGTGATGCGGTGCGGCTCGATTTGAACGAGTCCACCTTCGTCCTCACGCCGGAAATGCGGCAGCGCGTGGGAGAGGTGGCTGCCACGGCTGCCCTCGTGGGCTATCCGGACGGTACCTGCGCAGCATTGCGCGATGTGGCCGCACGGTTCTTCGGGGTGCGCAGCGGGGAGTGCCTGACGGTGGGCAATGGGGCCGATGACCTGATCGGCCGATTGTGTGCCGCCTTTGGCCAACCGCGGCCGGGCCGCCGTCAGGGGCGCGTGCTCGTGCCCGAAATGAGCTTCGAAGCCTACAAAATGGCGGCAACCGCCAATGGCCTCGCCGTGGATACCTTTCGCTTCGAACCGGGCTTCGCGCCGGACATGGCGATGCTGGAGTCGGCCGTCGGCCGCACCCGGCCCAACCTCGTTTTTCTGGCCACCCCCAACAACCCCACCGGACAGACCGTCCCGCCAGAGGCCATGAAGGCCGTGATGAAGCGGCATCCCGACGTGCTGTTCGTGCTGGATGAGGCCTACATCGGGTACAGCAGCACCGCCTCCCTCGCCGACGCTGTGGTGGATTTCCCCAATGCGGTCTGCCTGAGCAGCCTGTCCAAGTTGGGTCTCGCTGGATTGCGCCTCGGTTTCGCGTCCGCCCATCCCTCCGTGATCCGAATCCTGAACGGGGGGCGCATGCCTTTTCCCATCAATGCGCTCAGCCAGGCCGTCGGCACGATGTTCCTCGAAGAATTTCCCGCAGCATTGCGCGCCGCCATGGCGGATGCCGTTCGGGAGCGTGAGCGGGTATTCGCCGCCCTTTCGAGCGTTCAGGCCGATGCGGGCACGGTGTTCGAGGTGATGCCCAGCGAAGGCAATTTCCACCTCGTCCAATCGCCAATGGCTGCCGAACTCTGCGCCGCACTGCGCAGGCAGGGGGTGGCCGTCCGCACTTTCAGCGCACCGCACGCCCACCATCCGCTCGCCTATGTGCTGCGCATCAGTGTGGGCACGACTGACCAGAACGACCGCATGCTCGCAGCCTTGAAGGCGGCGTTGGGACAGGCATGAAAAAAGCCGCGGGGATTCCGCGGCTTATCTCGAAATGTGCTGGTGCCCAGGGCGGGACTCGAACCCGCACGCCCTAAAGGACACATGGCCCTCAACCATGCCTGTCTACCAATTTCAGCACCTGGGCTGGTCACCCCCCTGGGGCTCGAACCCAGGACCCTCTCATTAAAAGTGAGATGCTCTAACCAGCTGAGCTAGGGGGTGTCCGAACCATCCTTTGGCACCCGTCGGGCCTCTGGAAGGGGGCGCAAAGATAGCGGGAATGTCGACCCGTCAAACACCCAGGGCCATTTCCCTGGGTTGCGGGCTCATTTTGCGATGGGCACGCGCTTGAAGGGCTTGTCCGGATCGAAGAGTTTGCGCAGGGTGTGATAGGTGCGGGTGCG
>CALKUW010000294.1 GCA_937996585.1 uncultured Flavobacteriales bacterium | reverse complement strand
AGCAGCCGGGCCTGGATGGCCATACCGCGCTCAGCCACTTCGCTGAAGACCTCCCAACGGTCATCCCATCCCCGCTTGTGCGCACTGAGGTTGGCCACCATCGTACCGAGCGAAACGCCCAACGCCCCGACATAGGCGGAGATGGAGCCTCCACCCGGAGCCGGACTCTCACTCGCGGTCTCATCGGCGAAACCGGTGAGCGTCATCGCCGCGAGTGGCGCCGTCTCCCCCGCTGCATCGTCGAGCAGGTATTCGATCACCCGCTTCCGCGCATCAAAGGGAGCGAGGTCGTCGAGACCCAGCGATTTCACCGCCACCTTGACCTTTTCCGCCTCGCTGATGCCCAGGCTGCGCTCCTGCTTGCGCAGGTAATGGTGCGCCGCATCAATGAGCACGCGCTTGGGTATCAAACCGACAATCTCACTACCGGTTACCCGCATGCCGCGGGCGATCGCACGGTCACATGCCGCGTCGAAGGCCTCATGGACGGTCGTCACCGAAATGTTGGTCAAGTTGAGGGAAAGCTGGGCAATGCCGTATTCCTCAATGTACCAGCCGATGCCCTTGACGCACTTGAGCAACCCGGGCTCCCGCATCGGATTGCCGTCCGCATCGTTGACCACCTTGCCCGTGATGCCGCCCTCGCGCTTCACACGGCCGTTCTCCCTTAGGTCGAAGGCGACCGCATTCGCCCGGCGCGTAGACGTGGTGTTGAGGTTGATGTTGTAGGCCACGAGGAAGTCCCGTGCGCCAATGGCCGTAGCCCCGGTCGCGCGTGCCCTGTCATTGAACTCGGCGGGACCGAAATCCGGCGCCCATGACGGATCGGAGAGCTTCTCGAGTCCTTCATACTCGCCCTTGCGGCAATGCGCAAGGTTCCTCCGCGCCGGCTGTGTTGCGGCCTCCTCGTAGAAATAACCGGGGATGCCCAGCTCCTCTCCGACCCGCTTGCCCAGCGCATGGGCGGCGGCCTTGCAGTCTTCCATCGTCACGCCGGCCACCGGCACGAACGGGCAGACGTCGGTGGCCCCCATCCGCGGGTGCTCACCCTGGTGCTTGGACATGTCGATGAGCTCTCCGGCCTTCTTGATCAGGCGGAAGGCGGCTTCGACAATGGTTTCGGGCGGACCGACGAAGGTGATGACGGTGCGGTGGGTGGAGCTGCCGGGGTCCACATCCAGGAGGCGCACACCTTCCACGGTCTCGACCACGGAAGCGATGGCATCGATCTTGGCACGGTCGCGTCCCTCACTGATGTTGGGGACGCACTCAATCAGGCGTTGGGTCATGGTGCAGGCGGAATTGCGCCCGCCAAGCTACTCCGAATTCACTCGCACACGCCACCCCAGGCGGCGAGCAGTTCCAACAGGTCAGGCGCCCCGATCTGCCCATCGCCGTTGAGGTCACTGGCACAAGTGATGGCACAGCTCCCGTCATCGACCACGGCATCGGGATTGAAGTTCACCGCCTCGGGATCCAGGCATCCGGCGAGGTAGCAACTCCCGTCATCCAGCGAAGCCAGTGGATTGAAGTTGGCCGCGAAACTGTAAGTACACCCGCTGATGGCATCGACCACCTCCACGATGGCGGCCACCGCATTGCTCCGGCATTCGAAACCGGCGGACGACACTTCCCAATCGTAGAAGAAGTAGTAATAGCCCAGGCCGGCGGCATTCGCGATGGTGGAGCTGTTGATCGTGGCGATGCCCCCGATGTGATAGGGGTAGTTCAATTCTCCAGCCGCGTTGTCCCGCCAGAGATCGATGTCTTCCCCCACAACCCGCAGCGCATAGGATGGCCCTGCAGGCAGCTCAAATCCGAGTTCCACATCATTCCAGCCGGCCTCGAGCATGACCGTGGCTTCCGCCACCACCTCCGCCTGTATGGTCCGCAATTCAATCGAACGCATTCCAGGCGAACCCGCCCTCATCCTCACGCGCTCCAGGACCATGTCCTCGTGGGCATCGAAAGAGAGTCCATAGGTGTCCGAATCGATGAAAGACCCCGAAGAACTCGTGGCCTTGCCACCGGACGCCTCCCGGATGTCCCGCATGCCCTCGGCCCGCACCCACCAACCGGTACTCGCCCCCAACGGGAAAGTGGTGTAGGTCGGGCCTTCATGAATGAAGGGCCCCACCTGTTCCGTGGTGCCGGACAACAGCGCTTCCCAAGCTCCCGGTCCATAGGGCGCGTACCAGTGCAGGGGTTCGTTGTCCAGTTGAATGGGCGCGAAAGTGTAGGTCTCTCCCACCACTGCCAAGCCCGGTGCAATGATGGGGTCGGATGGTGAATCGAACACCTCAAGGACGACCGGATCGCTGATGTCGATGTGACCGCAGATGTTGGTCGCCGTGACCGTCAGGGTATCCGATGACGCCATGAAAAGTGTGTCTGTGGCAATGCCATTCGACCAGAGGACGTCCACCTGTGGCCCTTCCACGGTCAGGCGACGCAGCGTGCCCGAACAGAATTTGGCCGGTCCATCGAGCGTCACTTCGGGCGCCTCTGCGGCCACGACGGTAATCGGCACCGCCGGAGACAGCACCGAACAATCCCCGGCAGACAGCAGGGCCTGTGCCACGGCGGGACTGTTGAACACGCGCCCCTCGGTGTGGTCCGCCCCCGCGGTCCATCCCGACGCCGCCCAACCATCCGGCACCGTCAGGACTACGGAGTCTCCCGGGCACAGCTGTACCGATTCCGGCCAATCGAGCCCCGGTTCGAGACCGAAGCACGGGGTCTCGAGCAAGGTGTGGTACTGGTCCACAGCCGGCATGAGCTCCACCGTACGGATTCCGCTCGGCCAGAAAACCTCCACGCTGTCGACCACCGTCCGGTCCCCCAACCCGAAGTTGAAGGTGAGCGGACCGCACGAACTGTAGCTGTATCCGACGAAGGAAGCATCCGTCCGGTGGAAGTCCGTACCGGAATGCACCACGACGCGGGCCCCGGCCGCATCCCGCGGCGAAACCACCCCCTCAAGCTCCAGCCCAATCCAATGGGCGGCCGTATCCATGTTGAGGAACAGCTGGCAGCCGGGGTTTGTGGAGACCAACGTATTGACCACAAGGATGTCCTCGGTGCCATTGACGTCGAAATCTGCGATGACCGTGGCATAACCGCTGTATTGGCTCTCTATGGCGGTACCGGGCGCAATGTCCGTGAAGGTCAGGTCCCCGTTGTTGTGGTAAAGCAGGTTCGGATAGGGCGAAAAGAAATACTCGTTGGCCACATACAGGTCGCGCTCCCCATCGTGGTCGTGGTCAATGAAGGCCGTACCCCAGCCCATGCCCCAATCGCCCACATCCGCGGTCTCCGTGATGTTCTCGAAGGGCAACACCGGACCGCTTTCCGGTTGGGCTCCGGGATTGATGAAGAGGTCGTTGGGCAGGTTGTTCGAGATGTACAGGTCGAGAAAGCCATCGTGATCAAGGTCGGTGGCGTCCACCCCCATGCCTTGCGCCTGCAGATCCAGCCCCCAGGCGGGCGCCTGATTGGTGAACGAACCACTGCCATTGTTGATGTACAGCTTGTTGGCCTGGTTGCCGTCGTGCGTCAGGTACAGGTCGAGGTCCCCGTCGTTTTCGATGTCGAGGAACAGCGCCCCCATGCCGATGAGATTGTCGGTGGCCCCGGAAGCGTAGTAGCCATCGGTGAATCCCCCTTCGCCATCCGAAAGCCAGAAAGCGTTGGGCACGTTCATGTTGACGATGTAGAGGTCGAGCCACCCGTCCATATTGATGTCCGCGGCGTGGGCACTGCGGCATTGGGATGTCTGTCCCAGGCCCAGCTCGTCGGTCACATCGGTGAAAGTGCCCGCGTCGTTGCGCCAGAAACGGTTGGCATCATTGGTGTTGCAGCTCAACAGGTCCGGATCGCCGTCGTTGTCGTAATCGAAGAACAGCGTGGCCATGGTGAAGCCTTCGTCCTCCACACCGGCTTCGACGGGAACGAAGGAACCATCGCCCTCATTCCGGTAGAGCGTATTGGGTGCGAGCCTGCTGCCCACGTAGACATCCAGGTCGCCGTCGAGGTCGTAGTCCGCCACCGCGGCTGCGTGATTCAGGTAGTTGCCGAGCAACCCCGCCTCCACGCTCCGATCCTCGAAATGGTGGACCTGCGCCTGTGCACTGCCCAAGGCAAGCAGCACAGCGGCAAAGTGGACGGTATG
>CALKUW010000293.1 GCA_937996585.1 uncultured Flavobacteriales bacterium | reverse complement strand
GCCTGCCAGCCGGCTACCAGGACTTCCTCCGCCAGCAGGGGCGGTCGCTCCGGCTGCAGGAGCTGGAACCGCGGTCGGAGGAGAAACAGCGCGGTAAGCAGGTTCACGGCCCGCGTACGGATAGCCCCACAACGCGCGGTCACAGCTTGTTGTTCTCCAGAAAATGCCTGCTCGAACAGGAAGCGTGCCAAGGTCGTCACGAACGGGTGATTACGGCCCAAATACTCCGCGGCCTGGGGGGTGGGGCTCGTGAAGGTCACCCCCCACCGCCCCCGACGGCCTGCGGGGAGCGCCCGGCGCACTGCCTCAGGAATCCCCTGCAGAGCGCCCTCCTCCGTGACGACTTCCCACACGTCCCCATTCTGGCGACTCTGGCGTACCTGCACTCCAAGTTTCTGGCAGGCCGTCAGGACGAAGTTCCGCACCGCCTCCGGGTCGCCCAGTACCCGGTCTGTGGCCTCCAGCTCCCGACGGACCTCCTCCGGCTTGAGGGCGTGCTGGGCGAAGCGGGTGCGGCTCTCCTTCTCCCGGCGCGCGTCGAGCTCCCACCGGCCGTGCAGCTCCGGCACGGGGTCCGGCTGCAGGGCCAGCTGGAGCTGGCGGCCGGGCCGCTCGCGACCGAAGAAGAGGGCGTGCACCAGCGCCTCCACCACGGAACGTTGCTCCTCGGGCACGGGTACGTAAGTGCCGAGGCTCTCCCGGATCTCTTTAGCTTTGTTCAGGAGCACGCGGATCACCGCCCCGTCCACGGGGTTGTCACGCCCATAGAAGCGGACGGCCCTCACTACGGGGCTTTCCTGCTCGTAGCGGTCCACACGCCCCTCCCGCTGCTCCAGCCGGTTGGGGTTCCAGGGGAGGTCGTAGTGCACCACCGCGTTGAAGCCCTTCTGGAGGTTGATGCCCTCGCTGAGGCAGTCGGTAGCCACCAGTACCCGATGGCCGGGCTCCCTCATGAACTCTCCCACCTTCAGCCGCCGCTCCTCCTCGCCCACCCTTCCGGTGAGACAGAGGACGCGCGCGTCGGGTGTCCCTGCGGCCAGGGCTGCCTGGAGCCTCTCGGCGACGTACTCAGCGGTCTCCACGTAGTAACACCACACCACGGGGTTAAAGCCGTGGCGCAGGAGCTCGCGGACGATCTGAACGCACTCCCTCAGCTTGTTGTCCTCAGCTTCCGAGATGTCCTCGGCCATGCGCTGCAGTTCCCGCAACCGTCTCTGCTCGGCGTCGGTCAGGTCCGTCTCCGCCTGGCTCAGGAGGGGAGTGGGGACCTCGTCGGTGGGGATCCGGCTGTCCGGCTCGTAGACGAGTGAAGCGTCATCGATCTCCTCGCCCGCCGGCGGCTCCTGCCCTCTCCGCCGCCTTTCGAGGGCCACCTTGGCGGCCCTGGGGCTGGACATGACGCAGCGCAGCAGGACCAGGGCACTCCACCACCGCATTCGCCGGCGGTGGGCTTCCAGAGTCTCGCCGCTGTGCACGATCCCCTGGCAGTATTCGTACACCTCGTCGAAAAGACGACGGTAAGTGGGCGAAAGCGCGTAGGTGCGGTCCTCCGCTTCCCGCTTGGGGAAACACTGCTCGGACTCCCAGCGCGCCTGGATGTCCTTCCGCGTTCGCTGCACGAAGTGCCGGGCGAGGATCGCCCGCCGGGCTTCTTCAAGCCCTGTAAAATCCCAGTTTTCGAACTCCGGATTCAGCAGGCCCAGCAGTCGCTGGAACGCCTCAGGGATCCCACTGTGCGGGGTGGCCGTCAGGAGGATCAGGTGCCGCCCGGGGTCCCGGGATAACTCACGGAGCAGCTCATACCGCAGGTGCTGCTCTGCGCCGCGACCCCCCGTAGAACCGTGCGCCTCGTCCACGATGACCAGTTCAGGCGGCCGCAACAGGAACGTGTGCTTGTTCCGTTCGTGCTTGACGAAGTCGATGCTGACGACCTGGACGGGATAGTGCTCGTACACGGTGCGCCCCGGAGGCAAACGGCGCTCCAGCTGCCCGATGGTGCCCGAGCCGACCACCACCGCCTCTAGGTGGAACTTCTCCAACAGCTCCTTCTGCCACTGGTCACACAGATACGGCGGGCAGAGAACGGCGAACCGGCGAACCTCACCCCGCTCCCACAGCTCCCGCACGATCAGGCCCGCCTCGATGGTCTTGCCCACGCCCACGTCGTCCGCGATGAGCATGCGGACGGGGTCCAACCGCAGGGCCATCATCAGGGGTACTAGCTGGTAGGTCCGGGGACGCACGGACACCCGCCCCAGGGCACGGAAGGGCGTCGCCCCCTCGCGCAGCAAAAGTCGCGCCGCCTCCCATAAAAGACGCACGCTCTGGGCATCTCCCACAGAGTCCGCGGTCGGAAGCGGAAACTGCGACGGCGAGATGCGCTCCGAAGGCAACGTGTAGCCCACAAGCTCCGACAGGCGTCGGTGGACGGCCACCACGTCGTCGCTCGTGCCTGTGAGCGGACGCAGCAGCACCACGTCATCCCCGCCTACCAGTTGCACCACCCAGTCACGGTTGCGGAAGTGGACGATGGAGCCCGGAGTCACGGCTCCCTCCCTGTCAGATCACAGGAACTCTCCTTTTCCGGGCACCGCGCCGCCCGGGAATCTGGCGGGCAACCAGGGTGTCAGACCCTGGCACGCTTCAGCCCTCCGCCGCCCCAGCGCGCAGGTGTTCGCCTCCCCGCCGCCCGGGGTCCACGCAGGTCAGCTCCACGGCCTCGGTGCCAAACCACTGGACGTTCACCACCGTCACGGTCCGCTCCGGGAGCACGCCGCATACCACGGCCTGCGGTCTGAGGTCCTCCAGCTTCACCGCCTGCCCCCCCCGGGGCCACCCCCCTGGGCTCGTCCTGGCACGTCCTCTGAGGATCCTTAGTTCGAAGCCCGGTCAAGCTTCCCTGCCCTTCCAGGCCGGCCAAGCGCGTCCCCGTCCGCCAGTGGCCGGACAATCCCTACTTCTCTGTCTGGGCCCCCCATAGATGGATGAATGCTACGCCCCGATCGGCGACCCGGAGCCGCTCGCCCCCCCGGGCGACGCGGTCCCGCGGTCCAAGGCCGCCGGAGGCAAGAGCCCCCGGCCGGGGCTGCCGGTCCCGTGACAGAATCCTGGTATGGAACGTAGCCCCCAGGTCCAGCCCGCAAGGCCCCTCCGGCTCGGGGCAGCCTCCGTCTACACCGGCACCTGCTCCTGGACGAAGGGCTTCGAGGACTGGTACCCGCCCGGCCTCCGATCCAGCAGCGCCGGCAGGCTGAGGTACTACGCCCGCCACTTCCCAGCCACCGAGATCGACGCCACCTACTACGCCCTGCTGCCGCCCGAGCAGGCGGTCCCCCTCGCCTGCGGGATCCTGGACAGTTGCCTGTTGGCGCCCCCTCATGCTCCCAGATCCGCGTCCCCGAAGGCCAGGTAGCGCAGGGGTCGCGTCAAAAAGTAAAGTGTGGAAACAATTACGCGACGGCCTCGTTCCCGGTGATCTCGATCCCGTCCTCTAACGCACCCCTACGTACACCCTGGCCAGCAACTCCGAGCCATTCAACTGCCGGACGTTCTTTTGGGCCACCATCAGCATCTTCCAGATCACCACCGTGCCCCCCCCACCCTCTTGAATCCTTAGATGCGAAATCCCACTCGACAGTGATGTCCACCTCTGCCGCGTCTTCAGACGGCAGCAGGGAGTAAGGGATATAGGGCTCGCCGATCTCCCAGGTCTCGGGGTTGCCGTGTGGCGCGAACCGCACTGAGTGGACCATCTCTGCAACGCGCTTGACACGGACGCGAATTGGAGCCCGGAGATCCCTGAGCGGGCGCGCAGGTGGCAAGGGACCCGAGGCTTCTCTGACGCTCACTCTGATGACAGCCGGCCAGGGCCTCGGGACGCGCCACTTCGGGATGTACAGCTTGAACTCAGTCTCATCTTCCTCGACGTAGGTAGCCCATCGTAGTTTCCTGTCAGTTTCCTTCGATGGCATGAGATGCATCTCTATCATTGTACCGACCCCCTTAGATCGTCAGCGGGGAATGTACCGCGCTTTGGACGTACCCCGCTTTCGTGGAGAGTGTAGGGCTGAGAGATTCTTGTCCGGTCCACCACCTCCTGTCGAACTCCTCAGGCGACAGCTACCCCAGAGCGGGGTAGAGGTACTCCACGGGGCCTTGGACTGCCGCAAGCTAGCCCCGAGGCAACAAATCCAGGCCTGATGCGAGTTTGAGCTCAAAGGACCCCTCCCCCAAAGGCCTCCGAAAGCCGCCAACTTGTTAAATATGGGCTAGCTAGCCCCTTACTTGGTGCCCCGCCATTTAGCTGCCTCCCCCGGCGAGAAACCCCTTGACTTCCACTCCAGCGCGTCCTCTAGATCGAAGCCTCTCACATACCATTTCGCAGCTTCCTCGGGCTCGAAGCCGCTGTCACCCCACGCCCTTGCTTCCTCCGCGAGAATGCTAGGGATCCTCTCCTGCCACTCTTGTGCCTCCTCCGGATCGAATCCGGCTGACCGCCATGCGGCAGCTTCACCTGCCTCAAATCCGCAATCGTTCCATCGGACTGCTTCAAAAAGCCCAAAATTCTCATCCTCCCACTCGTGCCGCTCCGCGCCTGAAAATCCAAGGACGCTCCACGCCATCAAGGAAATCGCCACGAAACCATGGGCTTCCTTAACCTCGGCCCAGTCACAGTAGCCTAAGAATCTTTCCTGGGATACATCAGACCTGGAGTAGCGCCGCAGCCATGCGGCGACTCCAGGCTCGATGCCTGCCGAACGGTAGTTCGCTGCAACGTCCGCATGGATGAAACCCCACCATTTCCACCCGCTAGCTTCCTCTGGGGCGAATCCGCGTTTATGCCATTCCAGAGCCTCTGCAGGGGAGAAACCGGCGTGCCGCCATCTTCGAGCAAGCCCGGCGGTGAAGCCTTTAGCCTTCCAAGCGACAGCCTCGCCAGGGCGAAGATGGGTGAAACCCGACTGTTTCCACTCGCTAGCTTCTTCTGGGGTGAACCCACGTTTGTTCCATTCCAGAGCCTCTGCAGGGGAGAAACCAGCCTGTCGCCATTCTCGAGCAAGCCTGGCGGTGAAGCCTTTAGCCTTCCAAGCGACAGCCTCGTCAGGGCGAAACGTAAATGTAGAGTTACCTTGATTGTTCCGACTCATAAGCAACACACTGTCCTGTCACTAGCCAGCGAGACTGGTGTTCCCCCAAGCGCTCCGTGCTGCAAGCCGTGCCCACCGCGGCGCAGCTCCTTCTACCATCCGGGCGGCAGTCAGCAGAAACCCATGACCGTGGCCGAGGAGTGCAAACCGCCGGTTCTCGCGGCTGGCGAGGCGCGCCTGCACAATGCCCACCGCCGGCCTGATCCGCTCCACGAGTTCCGCAACACCCTGCGT
>CALKUW010000292.1 GCA_937996585.1 uncultured Flavobacteriales bacterium | reverse complement strand
CGCGGCTTCGTCCAGCGGTTTGATGGTGTGCATGTCAATGAGGTCGACGGAGATGCCTTCTGCAGCCAATTGCCGGGCGGCCAGAATGCTGTTCCAGACGATGTGTCCGTTCGTCACGATGGTGACGTCGGAACCCGTCATTACTCGCCGGGCCTTACCAATGATGAAGGGGGTGTCGGCATCGGTGATGATGGGCACCTTCGGACGACCGAACCGGAAATAGACCGGGCCATCGTGCTCCGCTACCGCGTGGGTTGCATTGCGCGTCTGTTCAAAGTCGCAGGTGTGGATGACGGTCATGTGGGGCAACATCTTCATCATGCCGATGTCTTCGAGGATCTGGTGGGTCGCCCCATCCTCTCCGAGGGTCAGTCCGCAGTGCGATGCGCAGATCTTGACATTCTTGCCGCTGTAGGCGACGCTCTGGCGAATCTGGTCGTATACCCGTCCGGTCGAGAAGTTGGCAAACGTGCCCGTGAAGGGGATGAGCCCACCGATGGTCATGCCGGCCGCAACCCCGATCATGTTGGCCTCGGCAATGCCCGCCTGCTTGAACCGATCCGGGAAGGCATCCCGAAAGGCATTCATTTTCAAGGACCCTGTGAGGTCCGCACACATGGCGACCACGTTGTCATTTCGTTGGCCGACTTCCAGCAGGCCTTGTCCGAATCCACTTCTGGTGTCCTTGCGTGTCAGTCCTTCGAGGGTGGCCTCATCGGCCGAGATGAAATCGATCATGGTCAGAGTGAGATGTGGTGGGTGCCCGCGGGGCGAATATCAAAAGCCTTGGTAAGGGTGAGGTCGGATTGCACTGCACGTTTTGCACGGAACATCACCATGTATTTCCCGGGCTGCAGGTGGTATTGTCCGGAGGGGTTTGTTCCAGAGAAGGGGATGACAAGGGTTCTCTCCCCACGTCCCACCTCGAATATGCCGCCGAATCCGGCAGTACCGGTGTTGAGGGTAAGCAGTCCTGGTTCGGGAATGGTGACGGGTACCACTTCCTTGTCCCCGATGGTGATGCCCTCCACGCGAACGATTGGCGTGGTGGCAAATTCGAGGTCATAGGTGCCGGCCAGGTACCGTTCCACGGTGCCCACATCCTGCCGGTGGCTCCATCCACAGTCGCCACTGCGCATCACGCGGGCCGGGACGTTGCGCAACGCGCTGTAGGGTCTGTCCAGTCCGAGGTCAATGAAACCGGTGGGGGTGGCGATGGGCACATGGTTGTGTTCGTTGGGTGTCAATTCCACGCCCTCCTTTCGGACGGGGGGAAGTGTGTGCACCGTCACGTCATAGAGCGGTGCGGGATTGAGGATGAGGGTGTCCGGAACACCTGCTCCATTCATCGTGTGCACTTTTTCCATGGCGACATGCTGCGTGGATTGCTCCACCATGTCGAAGGGGAGGTTGGTGACGGTCGGGTTCCCTTCACCGTCCAGCAGATCGAGTTGGAAAGTCGTATTGTGCACAGCCTGGTCGATGACGATGCCGAGGACGTCCTCGAAGACCTCCGGGTCGGAGGCATCGAAATAGCGTCCCACGCATTGAAAGGTGTCGGTGTACTTCTCCTCGAGTCCGATGCCGATGATGAATGGGCGGATGGTGACGCCCTGCTCCTGTAATGCGCGAGACACGGCACACGGGTCCTCGTCACAGGCTTCTATGCCATCGGTGATGAGCAGGATGACGTTCCTTCCCGGTCCCTCGCAGCGGGCGAAATCATCGGCCGCCTGCAGCAGGGAGCGGGCAATGGGGGTGGTGCCCTGTGCCCTGAGCTTCTTGAGTTCCTGTTGGATGATCAGGTTGCGGCCGCTGCCGATGGGAACAATCAACTCGGTGTCGTCGCAATCCTGCTTGCCAGGAACGTGTTTCGTGCCGTGCCCGTAGACCCGCAACCCCAATTCAATGTTTTCCTCCCTGTAAAGGCTGTCGAGCGAGGCTGAGAGCAATTCCCTGGCGACGTCCCATTTGCGGCGCTGTCCCCAGAACGCGTTCATCGAATTCGAGGCGTCGAACACGAAGAGAATGCGCGTGGGGGGCTCCTTTGCGGTGGCGCGCGGTTGCTGTGCCGTGACCGGTATGGAGCAGGCGCACAGCAGGCCAGACAAGAGGCCAATACAGATGACCGTGGTCCGGATCAATAGTCGGCGAGCTGGGAGGGGAGTTGCGCGAGGGCTGATGCCAGCTGCTCGTCATTCGGTGCGACCCCATGCCATTTGTGGGTGCCTTCCATGAAGTCGACACCGCGCCCCATGTCGGTGCGCATGAGGACTACCACAGGTTTGCCCTTTCCGCCTGCTGCGCGGGCGTCGTTGAATGCCTTGCCGAGGTCTTCGAGGCTGTGTCCGTCGCATTCGAGCACGGTCCAACCGAAAGCCGCCCACTTGGCACCGAGGTTGCCGAGTGACATGACGTCCTCGACAGAGCCGTCAATCTGCTGCCCGTTCCAATCCACGAAGCTGATCAGGTTGTCAATGCCGTGGTGGGCAGCGTACAGGGCCGCTTCCCAGATCTGGCCCTCCTGCAACTCACCGTCGCCATGCAGGCTGTAGACCCACCGGTCCTCGCCATTGAGTTTCTTGGCCTGGGCGGCGCCGCAGGCTACGCTCAATCCCTGTCCGAGGGAGCCACTGGCTACGCGGATGCCGGGAAGGCCCTCTTCCGTGGCGGGATGACCCTGGAGGCGGCTGTTCAGTTTGCGGAAGGTGGCGAGCTCCTCGACGGGGAAATAGCCCCGACGGGAGAGCACGCTGTACCACACGGGACTGATGTGACCGTTGGAGAGGAAGAACAGGTCCTCACCACGCCCATCCATGTTCCATTTGGCCGGGTCGATGTGCATCTCCTCGAAGTAGAGTTTGACGAGGAAGTCCGTGCAACCGAGTGAGCCGCCTGGATGGCCTGAACTGGCACCGTGTACCATGCGGACGATGTCGCGCCGGACCTGTGTGCAGATGTCACTCGTGGTGGGGGTGTGGGACATGGGAGGGGTGGAATGAATGCGCATTCGAAGGTAGAACGCAGCCGAGGGCAGAAGCGTGTCCTGTGGACAAAACGGGGACAATTCCCGAGGCTTCAACCCGGTTATCTTTGCCGTCCAATCCGGAGAACCTCATGGCCCTGAAATGCGGCATCGTCGGACTGCCCAACGTCGGCAAGTCCACCCTGTTCAACTGTCTGTCGAACGCCAAGGCGCAAAGCGCGAATTTCCCTTTCTGCACCATTGAGCCGAACCTCGGGGTCATCAATGTGCCCGACGACCGTTTGCAGAAGCTCGTGGACATCGTACAGCCGCAGAACACGGTGCCCACCACGGTGGAGATCGTGGACATTGCGGGCCTGGTCAAGGGCGCCAGCAAAGGGGAGGGGCTCGGCAACAAGTTCCTCGCGAACATCCGGGAGACCCACGCCATCCTGCACGTCCTGCGCTGTTTCGAGGATGACAACATCGTACATGTCGATGGCTCGGTGGATCCCATCAGGGACAAGGAAGTCATCGATACGGAATTGCAGCTGAAGGACCTCGAAACGGTGGAGTCCCGGATGCAGAAGGTGGCCAAGCAGGCGTCCATCGGCGACAAGGATGCGCGAAAGCAGCTCGATCTGTTCGAGCGGGTCAAGGCGGCTTTGGAGCAGGGCATCAGTGCGCGTGCCGTCGAATTGGAGGACTCCGAGGAGGCGCTGTTCCGCGAAATGCAGTTGTTGACCGGAAAACCGGTCCTCTACGTGTGCAATGTGGAGGAGGGCGCCGTCATCGATGGCAACGCCCATGTGCAGCGTGTTCAGGAAATGGCGGCTGCGGAAGGTGCCGGTACCATGGTCATCGGTGCGGCGATCGAGGCTGACATTGCCGAGCTGGAAGATGCGGAGGAGCGTGAGATGTTCCTGTCCGACCTCGGATTGGAGGAGCCGGGCGTGGCCAAGCTCATTCGGGCAGCGTATGGCCTGCTCGAGCTGCAGACCTATTTCACGGCAGGCGAGAAGGAGGTGAGGGCCTGGACGGTCAAGGCGGGCAGCACCGCCCCGCAGGCAGCGGCCGTCATCCACACGGACTTCGAGAAGGGCTTCATCCGGGCGGAGGTCATGAAGTACGACGACTTCGTCAGCCTCGGCAGTGAGCAAGCCGTGAAGGAGGCTGGCAAACTGAGTGTGGAGGGCAAGGAGTACATCGTGCAGGACGGGGA
>CALKUW010000291.1 GCA_937996585.1 uncultured Flavobacteriales bacterium | reverse complement strand
CAGGGGCGAAGAAACAAAACAAAATGGAAACTGAACAATGACCTTCGTCAATCCGACAATTCCCCGGGGCAGGGCCCCGGGGACGTCAAGGCTGTAAGCCGGATTCTGTAGCCCCGAAGGACTTTCCACCATTGATCTGCGCAACCTACCCTCCAACATCGGGCGGGTCACCCTCAAGCGCTGGTATACATGGTCTTGCAGCCCGAAAGGTTTACCTGAGCCGTGCGGTCGCCCGACACGCTGGTGGGCTCTTACCCCACCTTCTCACCCTTGCCTGTGCCCTAGGGCCATCGGCGGTCTGAATTTCTGAAGCACTGTCTGTCACCCTTGCGGGCGCCTCCCCTTTCGGAGAGTTCGGTACCCTGCGCTGTCCGGACTTTCCTCACCGATCCGAAGACCGGCGCGGTGGAACACCTTGAATTGCGAAGATACTGTTCAATCCCAAGTGACGTCGAGCACCAGCTTTTCACCCTTGCGCATGACCTCTACCGGCGTGGTTTGCCCCTCCTCATACATCGAAAGGCCCTCCATGTAACCCATCATGTCCAGCACTTCGTGATCACCAATTCGCAAGACGACATCACCCTTCTCCATACCCGCGAGCTGCGCCGGCCTCCCTTCACTCACACCGTCTATCCTCATGCCTGTACCTGAAAAAAGGTAATCCGGCACCACGCCAAGGGTAACCTTGAAGCGGGGTGCATCGTCATTTGAACTGTCTTTTGTTTTGGTAAACGGAATGGAATCCTGCAACGCCAATTCTTGTGCGAGGCACTGGGCAAAGTCCGCGATCCGCACCATGCCCTCGTAATTGAGTTTGTCCGAGGTATCGGTCGGTTTGTGATAGTCCTCGTGCTGCCCTGTGAAGAAGTGAAGCACAGGGATGTCCTCCAGGTAAAACGAAGTGTGATCGGAAGGCCCTACCCCACTTTCACTCAACACGAGCTCAAATCCTGCGCCATCCCGCGCATTGCAGGAGTCCAGGATGCCATTCCAGACGGGTGAGGTTCCATTGCCATACACGGCCAATGTATCGCCCCTCAATCGACCGACCATGTCGAAGTTGATCATCCAGTCCACATGTTCCAACCCAACCGTCGGCTCATCCGTGAAATGATTCGAGCCCCAGAGGCCTTTCTCCTCGCCACTGAAGCTCGCCATCAGCAGCGGATGATCCACCATGGGTACTGCGGAATGACGCGATGCCAATTCCAGGAGCAGCGCCACGCCGCTCGCATTGTCGTCTGCCCCGGGATGCATGGCAGAATCTCCTTCGGCCACCCCACGCCAAAGGCTGTTCTCATCGCCCCAACCGAGGTGGTCGTGATGGCAGCCGAAGACACCCCAACGACGGGTGGTGTCCGAAAGCGCTGCCGTCGCACCGATGACGTTCTTCCCCACGATCTCCTGCACCACCGCCATGCCCATCGTCATGGAAGAATCCCCGTGTCCATGCACCTGCATGGGCGGATGCGGCTTGTAGCGGAAAGCCTGGTGGTAACCCGAATCGCCCGCCGCCGTGAGCCCAAGGGCCTCCATGCGACCGGCAATCCAATCACCGGCGGCATACGCTCCGGGTTTGCCGGTTTCCCTGCCTTCGAAACGCGCATCGGTCAGCACTTCGACGTCGGCACGCATCGCATCCGCACTGGCCGTCAGCCCCATGTCTTCAATGCTCAATCCATCATGACCGGACTCACCCGAACCACAGGAAACCAGGAGGACCGCAGCTGAGAGCCCAATGGAAAAACAAAATGTCAGTGGGGCAAGATGCCCGAAAAGAGAGGTCTTCATGCGTGTTGTGAACCCTTTGTGGAGATGCGAAGTTCTACATTCGCGTCGCAATTTTCATCCCAGCGGTTCATGACCCTCCATCCCTTCGGCCAAATGGCCACGTTGACCTGCATCGTCACCCTCTTGGCTTCCTGTGCGGAGCCGGCTGCAGAGACATCCGTTTCCAATGAGGCTCCGGTCGAAGTCCAACCCGCAGCCCCGCTCACGCTGCCGGACCTTCCCGATAGCCTCGACCGGGCCTATGAAGAGGAGGTGCACTTCAACAATGTCCGCCAACTGACCTACGGCGGAGACAATGCCGAAGCCTACTGGTCCTTCGATGGACGCAGCCTCGTATTCCAGGCCACCAATCCGGGTTGGGGAACCGAATGCGACCAGATCTACGTGATGGACCTGTCCGACGGGACACCCTCCTCCACTCCGCCAGCTCCGGTCAGCACGGGATTGGGCAGAACCACTTGTGCCTACTTCATGCCGGGAGACCAGAGCGTCCTGTACGCCTCGACCCACGCGGCGGACACCGCCTGCCCGGAGACGCCCCGCCGCGGCCCGAACAACGAATATGTGTGGCCCATTTACGCTGGCTATGACATCTACACCGCCCCCGTTGGTGGAGGTGAGCCAACCCTACTCATCGGCGGAGACGGTTACGACGCCGAAGCCACGGTCAGCCCCAAAGGCGACAAAATCGTCTTCACCAGCACGCGCGACGGCGACCTCGACCTGTACACCTGTGACGTCGACGGCAGCAACATCCAACGCATCACCGCCAAACTCGGATACGACGGCGGCGCCTTCTTCAGCCCGGACGGCGAATACATCGTGTGGCGCGCCAGCCGCCCCGAGCCCGGTGAGGAGGCCGAAGCCTACATGGAATTGCTCGGGCGCGGTTTGGTACAACCCACGGCTATGGAACTCTTCGTCGCCAAGGCCGACGGCAGCATGATGCGCCAGATCACCAACCTCGGCGGTGCCAATTGGGCCCCGTACTTCCACCCCGACGGTGAGCACATCCTCTTCAGCTCCAACCACAAGACGGGCGCCTTCCCGTTCAACATCTTCATGACGGACATCCGCGGAGCTGAGCCGGTACAGATCAGCTTCGACAACGCCTTTGACAGCTTCCCTATGTTCTCGCCCGACGGCAAGCGCATCGCCTTCAGCTCCAACCGCAACAACGGCCGGACCCGCTCCACAAACGTCTTCGTCGCCGACTGGATCGAGTAAGCCCATGGCCACCTATGCCGTCATCAAGCCGTACGGCATGCTCAGCCAGTTCACCTCCGAGGCCGGCCACCCTGGCCTGTCAGAGTTGGGCGACTTTCCCAAGGATGTCTACCCCGTCGGCCGCCTCGACCGCGACTCCGAGGGCCTGCTCCTGCTGACCGACGACAACGACCTCAAGCGCCGCATCCTCGAAGGCACCGGCGGCCGGAAAATCTGGAAGACCTACCACGTCCAGGTCGAAGGCGCCCCAACTGCTCAGGACCTCCACGCCCTCGAGCGCCCCATGCAGCTCAAGGCCAAGGGCAAGGTCTTCACCAC
>CALKUW010000290.1 GCA_937996585.1 uncultured Flavobacteriales bacterium | reverse complement strand
CTTCTTCAGCGAGGCGGCCGAAGGTTCCTCCAACAACAAGTACCTCGAGATCTACAACCCGACCAATGGTCCGGTGAGCCTCGCCCTGTACACCATCGCCAACCAGTCCAACGGTGCCAACAACACCGACACGACGGCGGCCGAATGGGATTTCTGGAACGACCTGTTCCCGACCGGTGCCTCCATTGCGGCAGGCGAGACCTTCCTCATCGTGCACCCGAGTGCGGATCCCGCCCTGCTCGACAGTGCCGATGCCACCTGGCAGTACCTGTCCAACGGTGACGACGCCGTCGGCCTGATCTACAGCGCCACCGCCTCCTTCGGCAACGGTGGTGACTGGACCCTGATCGACGCCATCGGTGAGCCCTACGGCCTCGACCCCGGTTCCGGTTGGGACGTCGCGGGTACGACCAACGGCACGCAGAACTACACCTTGCGCCGTAAGCCCGAAGTGTCCTACGGCAACGGGGGCGACTGGGCGGCATCCGCCGGCACCTCTCTGGAGGACAGCGAGTGGATTGTACTCGACATCGACTACGCCCTGAACAACGCCCTCGACGGCTACAACAGCCATGACTTCACCGGCCTGTGTGCCGCCGACTCCGAGGGCTGTACGGATCCGCTGGCGCTCAACTACGACCCGACGGCTACCGTGGACGATGGCAGCTGTCTGTTCATTCCGAACGTGACCATCCAGGAGATCAACCAAGGCCTCACTTCCGGCATCGTGACCACCACGGGTATCGTGACGGGGGTCTACCTGACCGACGACGGTTCCTTCGGCAACCAGGCCGCCTTCACCGTGCAGAACGGCACGGGGGCCTTCTCCGGTTTCTGGGTGCGCGGATCCGACGCCACGGCGGCTTCCATCGGCAACGTCCAGGTGGGCGATGAGGTCGAGCTCACGGGCTCGCCGGACAGCTGGTTCGGAAACGATTACTTCCCCAATCCGGCCATCACCATCCTCTCCTCCGGCAATCCCCTGCCGGCCGCCGAGCAGCTCGCCACCGGCGACGTGAACCTCGAGGAGTGGGAGGCCGTGCTCGTCACCGTGACCGCGGAATGTGACAACCCCGACCTCGGCTTCGCCGAGTGGTCCGTCAACGACGGCAGTGGTGGCGCCCGCGTCAACGACCGCGCCTACGACGCCTTCGGCGCGGGTGTGGTCGAGGCCGGCCGAACCTACCGCGTGACCGCACCGACGGGCTACGCCTACGGCAACTGGAAGATCGAGCCGCGTGACTCCACCGACGTGGTGCGCCTCGGTTGCACGGACCCCACCTTCCCGAACTACTGGTCGCTGGCCAACGAGGACGACGGTTCCTGCGCCAACATCCCGGGCTGCACCGACCCCGCAGCGGACAACTACAACCCCGATGCAACGTCTGACGATGGCAGCTGCATCATCACGGGCTGTACCGACCCGACGGCCCTGAACTACGACGCCAACGCCACGGTGGCGGACAACGACCTGTGCTACTACACGCTCCCCAACATCATCGTGAACGAGATCCACTACAACCCTTGCGCTGCGCAGGGCGGTGATTTCGACTGGGAGTTCGTGGAGTTCTACAATTCCGGTGACGAAGCTGACATCAGCGGCTACGAAGTGTGGTTCGCCTTCTCCGATCCGACCTCCATCTCATTGGCCATGACCTTCCCGGCCGGAACGGTCATTCCTGCGGACAGCTACTTCCTGGTGGTTCCCGGATTGGTGGCACAGACCAACTACGAGGCCATGGGCATCACCGTTTTCCTGATGGACAACGGAAACTGGGGCAACAGCGCCGGTACGGCCCAGCTGCAGGACGCCTTCGGCAACATCGTGGACGCTGTGACCTACGATGATGCCGCTCCCTGGCCCTCACAGGAAATCAGCATCCTCGGCAACGTCCTCGCTGCCAGTCCCGACGGTGGCTGTGCTTCCCTGGAACTCATCCTGCCGACCCTGAACAACGACGATCCTGACAATTGGCAGGGCAGCTGGGTGGACAACGGTACGCCGGGTGCAGCCAACAGCTCCGCCTTCGGTTGTACCGATGGAACAGCCTGCAACTACTCCGACATCGCCCTCTTCGACGACGAGAGTTGCACCTATGATTGCTACGGTTGTACCTATCCTGAGGCGACGAACTACGACGAGACGGCCACGTTCGACGACGGCACCTGCGAGGTGTCCACGGCGAATCCGTGCCCGACCGACCTCAATGGTGACGGCACGACCTCGGTCAGTGACCTGCTGATCCTGCTCGGCGCCTTCGCCACGGACTGCGAGTGATCCTCGAACATCTTTGAAGGGAAAGGCGGTGCGGCATGCACCGCCTTTCTTTTTTCAGGACATTCGCGCACCGGATGGGGCTACCGACCTGATCGACCATGGGCAGTTTCATGCAAATACTCAACCTGTTGGGGGCCCTCGGCCTGTTCGTCTACGGCATGGTCGTGATGAGCGGGTCCATCCAACGTCTGACGGGCAGCCGCATGCGCCGTGCGGTGGGAAGGGTGACCCGCAGGCCTGAGCGGGCCTATCTGACGGGACTGTCGCTGACGGCCATCCTCCAGTCCAGCAGCGCGATCTCGGTCATCGCGGTGAGCTTCACACAGGTGGGGTTGCTGCGGCTTTCAGAGGCCTTCTTCCTGCTGTTGGGGGCCAACGTGGGCACCACCGTGACGGGCTGGTTGGTGGCCCTGACGCTGAGCAAGCCCTCATTGAGCAACCTCGCCCTACCCCTATTGACCCTGGCGCTGCCATTGCTCTTCTTCCGGCGCCGTCGAACGCGGTCGCTGGGCGAGGCCGTGATCGGTTTCTGCCTCATGTTCGTCGGGCTGGGACTCCTCAAGGCCGGCGTTCCGCCGATTACCGAGGCCGGTCTGGCGGAGTCGCTGAACTTCTTCGGCGATGAAGGCGTGGCCTCCTTACTCGGTGCGGTGGCGGTGGGACTCATCGCCACGGCCGCGTTGCAAAGCTCTTCAGCGGTGCTTGCCCTGATCATCACCCTCGCGGCAGGTGGCGTCGTTTCCGAGTTCATCGGGGCGGCCGTGGTGCTCGGCGCCAACATCGGTACGACCTCCACGGCGGTGCTCGCGTCCATCGTCGGGGGCCGGGAGTCGCGTCGCGTCGCCGCAGGGCATGTCCTGATCAACGTGGTGGGCGTTTTGATTTTCCTGCCCATCCTGAACCCCACATTGACCCTTGTCCACTGGTTCCTCGAGCCAAGCGGCACTGCAGTGGCGGACATCGCCATCGTCCTCGCCCTGTTCCACACGGCGTTCAATGTCATCGTCACCGGCATCATCGGCGTCTTTCCGAGGCCCATACTCTGGCTTTCGCGTGCATTGATCCCTGGTGATGGCGTGCGCGAGTTCCGTTCCCCGCTCGTCACGGCCAGTGCCATGGACGCACCCGAGTTGCAGGTGCTCGAGGCCCAGCGAGAAGCCGAGCACCACCACGAGCTCAGCCTCCGCATGATTCAGGATGTCATAAGGTTGATGGGCATTTCGGACATGGGCAAGCGCCAGCGGCTCGAGGAACGCCTGCTGGAATTCCGCATGTTGAGCGGGCGCTATGAATCCGAGGTGAAGGCTTTTCTGGAGCGCCTAGCCCGCGCCAAGATTTCGGGATCGACTTACCGCCAGG
Organism: uncultured Flavobacteriales bacterium; assembly: GCA_937996585.1. Taxonomy (GTDB): domain Bacteria; phylum Bacteroidota; class Bacteroidia; order Flavobacteriales_D; family Sanyastnellaceae; genus UBA8752. Next base: position 4,888 of record CALKUW010000290.1, on the reverse strand, counting down.
TTCAGTTCCTGCTGGAATGGTGCGACGACATCGGCCAGTTGGTGGAATTGACCCACGCATTCCTCGAGGCCCAGATGGAGCGGGAGCGCAACGAGATCTTCTTTGCGCCGAAACAGAGGACGCGTCTGGTGTCCATGTTGGAAGAGCTCGCAGGTGCACTGGAAGCCATGGGACCCTTGAACGGCCCTGTCCAGCTCGGAGAAAACGCATTGCGGGACCAGTTGGCGAGGATTGAACGCCACCTCGCGAGCGCTAACGTTCTGCGGGAACAAATGCGGACGAAGCACCTGGAGGACGCCCGAAAGGGGCGCTACTCGAGTGAGAGTGGCATGGCCTTCAATGAGATGGCCAACCTGCTGGAGGAAATGGCATTGCGCCTCGGCATCCTTTCCTCCAAGTACAACACGGTCTTCAAGGCTTCCTGACCGCTGCGGTCAGCAGGGTGTCACTGGACTGGAGGTCGCGGTCCACGATGTGGACGGCAAAGCGCAACGTGTCATACGCTGAAGTGAGGTAGTAACGCGGTTCGAGCTCCACCGTGATGGTGCCGCGCTGCGCCTTGTTCTGCCCGGTGGGGGCGATGAGGGGCGCCCGGTAATGGAAGGGAACCTGACCCAGTTCGGGGTCAAGCGGGACGGCCACCCAGGCGGAGTCCCGCCATTCCTGATACTCGCAGAAGACGTTGTGGTGGAATGGACAACCCTGGCAGAAGGCATCCGTGGTGTCGGACTGGTTCAACCCGAAGTTGCCGTCTCCATCCTCGAAACCGAGGAGCAGGGTGCCGGTCTCACCCGAGGTGAGCAGCTCTATGGAGGTCAAGCGTGGTTCTGGAGGCAAGGAGACCGGGGGCTCGCATCCGGAGAGCAACCAGGCCAGCGACAACACCATGCCCGTGCACCGCAGGGTGGGGAATGTCTGTTGTATCAGAGCGACCATGCTGGGAAATTAAGCCGCAATTTGCAGGGCATGTCCGGCCTGCGACCGCCTTTGGAAGATGTTGTGAAGCCCGAAGGTTCTCCCGAAGGAGATGCCTTGTGGCACAAGGTGGCGGATTTCATCGGTGGGGCGCGCGTCCACCCTTTCGAAGCGCTGGCCCTCGAGGCTTTCCGGTTCCAGTTCCGCCACAACGCATTGTATGGGGAATGGTGCCGTCACCTTGGCTGGACGGCAGAGCGCGTGGCCGCCTGCTCCCGGTGGCAGGACATTCCCATGCTGCCCGTGGAGGCGTTCCGCTGGGGAAGGGTGCGCACTGAGGGCATCACCGACTCCGGGGCGCCGGTGACATTCAGGACGAGCGGAACGACCGGCACCCAACAGGGCGTCCATGAGGTGCACACCCCGGGACTCTGCGCGATGTCGGCAACGGCGGGATTTGAGGAGCATTTCGGACCACCGGGTGCCGACAGGGTGTTGCTGGGCCTGCTGCCGGGCTACCTCGAGCGGCCGGACAGCAGCCTGGTGCACATGGTTCAACTGCTCCGCGGAGCGGGTTGGATGGAAGCGGGGGCCAGACCGGAGGACGGGTTCTTTCTCGATGACCTCGATGCGCTGTTCGACAACATTGAACACACACTGCAATCTGGTAAAAGGCCCATATTGATCGGGGTCACATGGGCGTTGGTGGATGCTGCCGCGGCATGGCGGGATGCAGGGCGAAACCCGCTGGCGGACTGCGTGGACATCATCGTGACCGGCGGCATGAAGGGCCGCCGCGAGGAATGGGTGGCCGAACAGGTGCGCAGTGCCCTGATGACGGGATTCGGTGCCACGCACATTGGTGGTGAGTACGGCATGACGGAGCTGTTGAGTCAGGCCTGGTCGATCCGGGACGGCATCTATTCGGCTCCGGATTGGATGCGGGTGCGCTTGCGCCGGACGGACGACCCCCTTTCCCCGGAATCACTTGGGTCCACAGGGGCGGTGGATGTGGTGGACCTCGCCAACATCGGCAGTTGCTGCTTCCTCTCCACGCAGGACCTCGCACGAACCGCCACCACCAATCAAGGCCTTCCGGGATTCGAATTGCTGGGCAGGTTCGACCACGCTGAGGTGAGGGGATGCAACCTGCTCGTTCAGTGAACCCAATCCTTGGCAGGGTCGAACTCTGAAATTAGCTTCGCGCCACCATGGAAGCCGTCATTGCCTTGCTTGGGTTCAGCCTTGCAGCCTATTCGGTGGTGGGCAATGACAGCATACAGACGCTGGGCACTTTTCTCACGTCCAATGAGGACAAGCCGTGGTGGTTGCTCTGGCTCTTTGCCGGGGGCATCATGGCCATTGTGGTGACGATGGGATACCTCGGCCTCGGTGAATACCTCGGCGGCAGGGGAGGAGACCTGACCTTCGGCAAGTATGGCGGTCTTTTCCAGGACCCCGACAAGCCCATTGACTTCCCGAAAATCACGTTCTGGTACCTGCTGCCTCCTCTGGTTCTGCTCGGCATCACCCGGATCGGCATCCCGGTCAGCACGACTTTTCTCGTGCTCACCTTTTTCGCGCCCAAGGCCCTGCCCAAAATGCTTGTGAAGAGCCTCGGAGGGTATGGTGTTGCCTTCCTGTTCGCCATCGTCGCATTCGTGGCGCTGAGCCGCCTGACGGAGCGCTATTTCCTATCCCATCCCATGGAAGAGGGCAAGGGGCTCCTGCGCGACCGCCGTTTCTGGACGGTGGCCCAGTGGCTGGCCACAGGTTTCCTCTGGAGCCAATGGCTCACGCAGGACCTGGTGAACATCCTGGTCTACCTCGGAGACCCAGCCGAGGTCGAATTGTGGAAGTTCCTGTTCGCCCTGACGGTGCTCGTCGGCATGCTCGGCTACATCTTCTACCAGCGTGGGGGAGAGATCCAAAAGATCGTCCGGGTCAAAACCAACACCGCCGACATCCGCTCGGCCACCTTCATCGACCTCTTCTACGGGATGGTCTTGCTCATCTTCAAGTTTGACACCTTCGGCATCGGCGCCAAGGTGCCGATGAGCACGACGTGGGTCTTCCTCGGCATGCTCGCAGGCCGGGAGGTGGCCCTGCGCCTGCGCCTCCATGAGCTTGACCGATCAAAGCTCTGGCCCATGGTTTTCAGCGACCTCGGCAAGGCCGCCCTCGGTCTGGTCATCAGCGTCCTGCTGGTCGTCTTCCTGTACCTCGTGGAGGGCCGGGACATGTCCGCCCTGTTCGGCTGACGCACAATCAGTCCGAGACGCGGACCAGGTAGTAATTCTTCTTTCCGCGCTGCAGGAGTACCAGACCGCTGCCGATGCAGTCGTCCGCTGTCACCACCTTGTCGGCGGTCACCTTGTTGCGGTTGACGCTCACGGAGTTCTCCTTGAGCGCACGGCGCGCCTCACCACCACTCGCGAGGAAGGGCGTCTCGCCCCCTGCCAGCAGGTCGATGATGCCCATGCCGGCGGACAGGGCGTCGCGCGTCACTTCGCGCTGGGGCACTCCTTCGAAAACGCTCAACAGCTCGCTTTCCGGCAATGCACGGAGGTCGTCCTCGGTGGACTTGCCGAAGAGCAGGGTGCTGGCGGCCATGGCCGTTTGCAGGTCCTCCTCGCCGTGGATGCGCCGCGTGACGTCCGCCGCCAGCTCCTTCTGCAACAGGCGTGCGCCGGGATTCTCGGCGTGGGCGGCCTCAATCTCCTCGATGCGCTCCTTGTCGAGCAGGGTGAAGATGCGGATGTACCGGGCGGCGTCCTCGTCGGCCGCGTTGATCCAGTACTGGTAAAATTTGTAGGCGCTGGTGCGGGCTTTGTCGATCCACACGTTGCCCCCTTCGCTTTTGCCAAACTTCGAACCGTCCGCCTTGGTGATGAGCGGGGCGGTGAGGGCAAAGGCATGGCCCTGGCCCTTGCGGCGGATGAGCTCGGTTCCGGTGGTCATGTTGCCCCACTGATCGCTGCCACCCATTTGCAGCATGCAGCCGTGCTCCTTCCACAGGTGGTAGAAGTCGTAGCCTTGGACGAGCTGGTAGCTGAACTCCGTGAAGCTCATGCCGCCTTCCAGCCGGTTCTTCACCGAATCCTTGGCCGTCATGTAGTTGACGGTGATGTGCTTGCCGACGTCGCGGATGAAGTCGAGGAAGCTGAAGTCCTTGAACCAGTCGTAGTTGTTGACCACCAGGGCTGCAGCCGGCCCTTCGAAGTCGAGGAAGCGCTCGAGTTGGGCCTTCTGGCAGGCGAGGTTGTGCTGGAGCACTTCCACGTCCAGGAACTGGCGCTCGGCCGTCTTTCCACTGGGGTCACCCACCATGCCGGTGGCGCCCCCGACAAGGGCGATGGGACGGTGTCCGGCACGCTGCAGGTGAACGAGGAGCATGACGGGGACGAGGTTGCCGATGTGCAGGGAATCGGCGGTCGGGTCGAAGCCCACATAGCCGGTCGTCTGCTCTTTTGCGAGCTGCTCCTCAAGGCCGGGCATGGCGTCGTGGAGCATGCCGCGCCACTTCAATTCCTCAATGAAATCCATCGATGCAAAGGTAAGTTGGGAGGTGGCGTTGGCTCGGTCCGGATCAAAGGAAGGGAACGAGTTCTTCAAGCTTCATGGAGCGCGATCCTTTGAGAAGAACGGTGCGGCCGGAGACGGATGAAGTCGTCAGCGCCTGTTCCAGACCCGCCATGTCCGCGAATGTCCGGTCCGCCGGGGCATGGTCCGCAAAGGCTGCACCCACCACCCAGCACTCCAACCCGCAATCGCGGGCAACATCGCGTACGAGCTGGTGGCCCTCCTTTGTATGGTCGCCGAGCTCCTTCATGTCGCCGAGTATGGCCAGCGGAGCCTCGTGTCCGGCTGCGGCGAAGGCCCTCAGGGTGGATTCCACCGAACTCGGATTGGCATTGTAGCAGTCTACGATGACGGTGTTCCGGTCGGTCTGTACGGTCTCGCCGCGCTGGTC
>CALKUW010000289.1 GCA_937996585.1 uncultured Flavobacteriales bacterium | reverse complement strand
CGCGAGCAGCGACTTTGCCCTCGACTCCCAAGGCGTCGATGTCACCATGACCCTCACGTTGGACAACTACCCCGGTGAGACCACTTGGGAACTGGTGGACGCGACCGGTACGGTTGTGCTTTCCGGTGGCCCCTACGCCGGATCCGGTGTGGTGGTGGAGTCCGGCTGCGTGGCGGAAGGTTGCTACACCCTGACCGTGTACGACAGCTTCGGCGACGGTATGTGCTGCGCCTACGGCAACGGGGGCTACGAATTCGGCATCGGCGGCCTCGTGCTCGCGTCCGGTGGTGATTTCGGGTCAAGCGAGTCCACGGATGTATGCGTCGGCGACATCGTACTCGGCTGCACGGATGCAGCCGCGTGCAATTACAATCCGGACGCCATTGCCGATGACGGCTCTTGTGACTACAGTTGCCTTGGCTGCACCGATCCCGCCTTCTGCAACTACGACCCGGCTGCCACGGTGGACGACGGCAGCTGCGCTGACGTGGACATCTGCGGCATTTGCGCCGGTGACGGATCGAGCTGCTCGGGCTGTACGGACAGCACGGCCTGCAACTTCGACGCGGAAGCCACCTTCGACGACGGCACCTGTTACTACGCCCCTCCCGGTGGCGTGTGCGACTGCTTCACCGACCTCTCCATCACGGAGACGCTGGCGGGTGGTGTGGCCGGAACGGCCGTGACCTTCGAGGGCAGCGGTGAGGTGACCGGCTTTGACATCACCCTCGACTACACGACGAGCCCGGGGAGCTGGGCCGCCGACATGCTCGTGTCCATCGCATCTCCCAACGGGGCCTGCATCGAATTCGGCGGATTCAGTGCCGCCGTCACCACCGGTTGTACCGACCTCGGAGGCTATACCCTCTGGCCGGCCGAATGGGCAGTGGATGCCAGCGGCACCTACACGGCCTCCCTGGATCTGAGCGCTTCCGGTCTGACGGGCGACGGCACGTGGTCCGTGACCCTCGTTAATGCCTATTCCTCCGGAGGCACCGTCAGCTATGTAGCGGACATCACCATTCAGGACGTCTGCATCGGCGGTGTGATCAATGGTTGCACCGACCCGCTGGCCTGCAACTACGACCCGGATGCCACGGCCGATGATGGCTCCTGCGCGGACTTCGACCTCTGCGGCATCTGCGCCGGCGACAACAGCACCTGTGGCGGCTGCACCGATTCCACGGCCTGCAACTTCGACCCCGCCGCCGTCATCGACGACGGATCCTGCATCCTCGATGGCCTGCCCTTCGCATTGACCATCCTGCTCGACAACTACCCGGGTGAGACGACGTGGGCATTGACGGACAGTGCCGGTGCTACAGTGGCCTCGGGCGGCCCCTACTCTACGGCCGCGACGACGGTAACGGAGAATTTCTGTGCGGGGGAAGGGTGCTACACCTTCACCATCTTCGACAGCTTCGGGGACGGCATCTGCTGCGGATTCGGCATCGGCAACTACGAACTCACCGCCGACGGTGGTGTCGTGGCGTCGGGTGGTGAATTCGGTGCATCGGAAGCCACCACCTTCTGCGTGGGTGGCGGATTCGGTTGCACGGATGCCACAGCGTGCAACTACGACCCTGATGCCATCAACGACAACGGTGCCTGCGACTTCAGCTGCTACGGCTGTACCGATCCCGCCAGCTGCAACTACGATCCGGATGCCACGATCGATGACGGCAGCTGCATCGGCTCCGGCGTCGGCGTGGTGGTGACCATCACCACGGATACCTGGCCCGATGAGATCACATGGAACATCACGGACGGTGGTGGTGCCATCCTCGCTTCCGGCGGACCCTATGCTTCACCGTCCACAACGTACGAGGAGACCGTCTGCCTGGCGGAGGGCTGCTTCACCTTCAACATCGCTGACAGCTTCGGCGATGGCATCTTCAGCCCGGGAGGGTACACGCTGTCCATCGACGGTGTGGTCATCGCTTCCGGTGGCGCCTACGGAACAGGAGAGAGCGTGCCCTTCTGCACGGACAACCTCAATTTCGGTTGTACCGACCCGACGGCATGCAACTACGATCCGGACGCCGGTATCGACAACGGCACCTGCGACTACAGCTGCAATGGGTGCACGCTGCCCGCCGCCTGCAACTATAACCCCGATGCGACGGTGGACGACGGCTCTTGCCTGTTCGATGACGACTGCGGTGTCTGTGGCGGCGACAACAGCACCTGCGGAGGTTGTACCGACCCGACGGCGTGCAACTACGATCCGGATGCCACCATCGACGATGGCAGTTGCGTCATCGGTGGCCTCAACTTCACCATGACGGTCGTGCTCGACAATTACCCGAGCGAATTCAGCTGGGTGCTGATCGATGCGAACGGCACCACAGTGGCCTCCGAAGGCTATGCGGGCTTGACCGGCACGGTCGAGACGACTTACTGCCTACCCGAAGGCTGCTATGACCTGACGGTGAATGACTCCTTCGGTGACGGCATCTGCTGCGCCTACGGAAACGGCAGCTACACCCTGACCGTCGTGGGCACGGTGGTCGCTTCGGGCGGCGACTTCGGTTCGACGGAGACGACCAGCTTCTGCACGGGAGACGACATCCCGGGCTGTACGGATGCCGCAGCCTGCAACTACAATCCGGCGGCAACGCTGGACGACGGATCCTGCACCTATCCGCCGGCTCCGAACCTTGACTGTGACGGCAACTGCCTCAATGACGCGGACGGCGACGGCATCTGCGACGAAGACGAGGTGGCAGAGAGCAGCTTCGTGCAGCTGGGCTACGATGTGATCGCCCAGAACACGGTGGATGGCGCCACGACCTATCGCGTGTGGGCCGAGTTCGCCGACCCGACGGAGCAATTGGTGGCCGTATACGGATTCGATTCCGTTCCCTTGACCATCAACACCACCACGGCGTTCTATCAGAACCCGTTGGGAGGCCCCCTCGCCGTGGACTTCAACCCGGCACTGTTGCCGATCGACTCCCTGCTGGCCTTTGACAGCTGGCTGACCGTCGGTGGACAGGACATCTCCGCCGACGTGAACACCATCGGCCTCGACTTCGCAGATTTTGAGGACAATGGGGGATCGGTCATTGCGGACAACGTCAATGGCGGCTCCGTGTTCATCTTCCCTGACCTCGAGCCCACGGCTTTCCCTGATGCCTCCGGACACGTGCTCATTGCCCAGCTGACGACGGACGGTGAGGTCAGCCTGACGGTCAACCTGCAGACGCGCACGGCCGACGGTGAGAACCCCCAGATCCTGCAGCAGAGCCTGACCTTCCAAGAGGTGTACGAATGCTTCGGCGACCTGAACAACGACGGTCTGATCGGCATCGGCGACCTGCTGATGCTGCTCGGTGACTTCGGATGTCCGGAAGACTGCAGCTATGACATGAACGGCGATGGTGGCGTCACGACATCCGACATGCTCGTGATGCTCGCCCTCTTCGGAACCGACTGCCCATGATGCGACAGACCGCCCTCCTCGCCCTTTCCCTCGCTTTGGCCCCTGCCCTGATGGCGCAGGTGGCCCAGGGAGGCGCCCCATGGAAATGGGGACAGCCGGACTTCATTTCGGACCACCCGGAACTGACGATGGCCGCCCTCGACCTGGATGCGCTGGCCGCGGAGGATGCGGTCACGGACCAGTACAAGGAGGCGCCCTGGCGCTTCGGCGTGGAGCGGGAGGTCGACCTCGGCCTTGAAGACGCCGGCAGCTGGACCTTCGAGAAGGATCGCTGGATCTGGCGATTGGGCATCCACTGTGAAGGTGCGACAGGCATTGCCCTGCGGCTCGGCATATTCGATGTGCCGGAAGGCGCTGCGCTCTATGTCTGGAATGCGGAACGGACCCAGTTTCTCGGCAGCTTCACCGAAGCTAACGAAAAGGAATGGGGATCGCTGCCCCTCGGCCTGCTCGACGCCGACCGTGTGGTCATCGAATACCAGGAGCCGCTCGCCGTCCATGGACAGGGAGACATCCGGATCGAACAGGTCGTGCACGGCTATCGCAGCCTGTTGCAGCACCCGGAGAATGCGCCCGAGGCGAGCATGGGCCCCTTCGGGAACTCGGGGTCGTGCAACATCAATGTGAACTGCCCCGACGGGTCGGACTGGCAGGTCGCCAAGCGCTCCGTGGCCCTGATTACGAACGGCGGATTCGCCGTGTGCACGGGGGCGTTGGTGAACAACACCGCGGAAGACGGCACACCCTACTTCCTGACGGCCAACCACTGCCTCGGCAACCCGAACAACTGGGTCTACTACTTCAACCACGAAAGCAGCACCTGCTCCGGTTCCACCGGCCCGACCAACCAGAGTGTCGCGGGCGGCACCCTGCTGGTCAACAGTGGCAGCAGCGACGTGGCCCTCATTCAATTGAGCTCCACGCCCCCCGCGAGCTACAATGTGGAGTATGCCGGTTGGGACGCCAGTGGCTCGACGCCGACCTCGGCGGTGGGCATCCACCACCCGAGTGGCGACGTGAAGAAGATCTGCTTCGAAGACAATTCACCGTATTTCTCCACCGCGGGTGGCGCCCAGGTCTGGTGGATCAACCAGTGGGAGCTCGGGGTGACCGAACCCGGATCCTCCGGTTCCCCCCTGTTCGACCAGAACCAGCGCATCATCGGCCAGCTTTACGGTGGTGCGGCGGCCTGCAGCGGCAGTGTCAACAACGGTGCTTACGACTACTATGGCCGCATGAATGTGAGCTGGGGAGTCGGCGTTTCCGGCTACCTCGACCCGCTGAACACCGGACAGCTCACCATCGACAGCTACCCCACGAATTCGAACTCCACGGCGGGATGCACCCTGCCCTCGGCCTGCAACTATGACCCCGAAGCGCTCGAGGACGACGGCTCTTGCCAGATCGACGACGCCTGCGGCGTGTGCGGAGGGGATGGCACCAGCTGTACGGGCTGTACCGATGCCACGGCATGCAACTACGATGCGGACGCGACCATCGACGACGGCGGCTGCCTCTACCCACCCGCTGGTGAGCCCTGCGACTGTGATGCGGAAGGCGCCCTCGACGCCACACTGTCCGCCAATGCCACCTCCCCGATCTTTTCGTTCGATGCGGCAGGTGAGCCAACATCGCTCGACATCTCACTCGTGTGGACGAATACCGGTGGCGGTGCCAATTGGCCCGCGGATCTCGCCGTAGCCATCACCTCGCCGGACGGTGCGTGTGCGGCCCTCGGAGGCTACAACTCCTCACCGGCGGGCTGCAGCAGCATTGGCGGCTACACCCTCTGGCCCGCCTCCTGGCAGACCTCGACTAACGGCACCTACACCGCCACGGTCGATCTCTCCAGCAGCGGCCTATCCGGCAACGGCACCTGGGAGGTCTTCCTCTTCAATGGCTACGGAAGCTCAAGCGGTGCCCAGTTCAACGCCACCTGGACGATCGCTGGCCTCTGCAACGGTTCACCCGACGGCGGCGGTGGTCCCAACGATTGCCCACCGGACTTTGATGGTGACGGCACCGTGACGGTTTCCGACGCGCTCATCCTCCTCGGCGACTTCGGATGCCTTTCGGGCTGCACAGCTGACCTCAACGGTGATGACTTCGTGAACACCTCCGACATGCTGGTCTTCCTCGCCGCCTTTGGAGAGGTTTGCGAGTAAGCTTTACCACCATACTGATTGAAAAAGCCCCGTCAATGCAGGGCTTTTTCTTGGTACCCGGAGCGGGACTTGAACCCGCACGGCCCATTCGGGCCAACAGAGTTTAAGTCTGTCGTGTCTACCAATTCCACCATCCGGGCATGGGCGCGAAGTTCAGGAAAGCAAAGGGATTGACCGCACCCTTTCCGGGTGTTCATTGACCTCACTCGAGGTGGGCAGCGGACCAGCACGACCCCGTCCAGACAAGTTCGGCAAAGCGGCCGTTGGTCTCGTACTGCCTTGCCAGCGTGAGCCAATTGCCCTGGGTATCCTGCAGATAGACCTGTTGGTCGTTCATGTCAGGCTGCTTCTTTACGGCAAGGCGGAAGGACTGTCCGGGGTATTCGCCGTCAGGCACGGTCACGTAGAGGTACGGAAATGTGAAATCCTGCGCGACGTAGAGGTCATATCCCAGGGGTAACATCCCAATCGTGTCAGGGTCGAAGTGAAGAACGGAAGGGCCTTGATCTGCACCCTCAAATGGCAAACCATAGATGGCGAGCACGGCGATGACATCACCTGCGCCTATCTGACCATCGTTGTTCGCGTCAGGGTTGAAAGCCTGTGCACGCACACTGCAGGCCATGACCAAAGCCCAGGGCAACAAGAAGGACCT
>CALKUW010000288.1 GCA_937996585.1 uncultured Flavobacteriales bacterium | reverse complement strand
CCGGTAGAAGCCGCCGAAGTTGTTGATGCAGGCGGTCATGTATTCCAGCGGCCAGTACGCCTTGAGGAAGAGGCTCTGGTAGCTCTCGACGGCGAATGACGCCGAGTGGCCTTTGGCGAAGGCGTACCCGGCGAAGCTCTCGACCTGCCGCCACACCTCGCTGACCATGTCGGGGGCGTGGCCCTTGTCGGCGGCCTTGTCGAAGAAGGCCTGGCGGGCCTTCTGGAACTCCTCGCGTGACCGGAATTTGCCCGACATCCCCCGCCGCAGGACATCGGCCTCCCCGAGGTCGAGCCCGGCGAACCGGTGGGCCACCTTGATCACGTCCTCCTGGTAGACCATGACCCCGTAGGTCTCCGGCATGATCTCCAGCAGGATGGGGTGGGCGTCTCCGCGCCGCTCGGGGAAGCGGTGCCGCTCGATGTAGGCTTTCATCATCCCGCTTCGCGCCACGCCCGGCCGGATGACGGAGCTGGCGGCGACCAGGCCGAGGTAGTCGTCGACCCGCAGCTTGCGCATGAGCATCCGCATGGCGGGCGATTCGACGTAGAAGCATCCGATGGCCTCGGCTTCACGCAGCAGGTGCTGTACCCGCGGGTCGGCCTTGAACCGCTTCATATCGTGGATGTCGATGTCGGCGCCGGGATTGGTCTCCGCGATGAGGTCGAGGGCGTCCTTGATCTTGGCGAGGCCGCGCTGGGACAGGATGTCGAATTTGTGGAGGGCGAGGTCCTCGGCGACCACCATGTCGTACTGTGTGGTGGGGAAGCCCTTGGGTGGCAGGAACGTCGCGCAGGTCCGGTGGATGGGCCGGTCGGCGATGAGGATGCCGCAGGCGTGGATGGAGATCTGGTTGGGGAAATCGCGGAGGACGCCGGCGTAGCGGACGACGGCGCGTTCCACCTCGCCCAGCCGCGCCGGGTCGAATCTTCCGCCGGCCAACGTGTCGATCTCGTGCTTGGGAAGGCCGAAGACCTTGCCGAGCTCCCTTACCACCGCCCGGTACTGGAAGGTGTTGTAGGCCCCGAGAAGGGCGACGTGCTCGTAGCGGTCGAAGATGTAGCGCGTGACGTCATCGCGGTCCGTCCACGAGAAGTCGAGGTCGAAGTCGGGTGGGTTGGACCGGTAGAGGTTGATGAAGCGCTCGAAGTAGAGGTCCAGTTCAATGGGGTCGACGTCGGTGATGCGCAAGAGGTAGGCGACGAGGCTGTTGGCGCCGCTGCCCCGGCCGACGTGGAAGTAGCCCTTGGACCGGGCGTAGGTGGTGATGTCCCAATTGACGAGGAAGTAGGCGAGGAACTCCTTTTCGCGGAGGACTTCGATTTCGTGCTCCATCCGGTCGAGGATGGCCTCGTCGGCGTCGGGGTAGCGGTAGGCGAGGCCTTCGGCGCACAGGTCGCGGAGAAGGCGTTCGTCCTCGACGATGGAGCCGGTGAAGGTGCGGATGTTGCGGTGGGTGGCGCCGTCCTCCTGGTCGCCGAGGTCGCCGTCGAAGTCGATGTGGCAGGCGTCGAGCAGGGCGGCCGTGCGCTGGAGGAGCCAGGGAAACTCGTCGAAGGCGGTTTCGAGTTCGCCGATGCGCAGCCAGCGGTCGGTATTGGGGGCGACCTGCTCCGCCGGCAGTTTGGCGAGGAGGCAGTTGCGGTCGATGGCGCGGAGCAGGCGGTGGGCGTTGTGGTCGCGTTTGTGGCGGAAGCTGGCGGTGTGGAGGGCGACCATGCGGCCGCTCGGGGTGCCGTCGGGGTCGCGCTGGAGGGCCAGCCTGAGGGCGCCGAGTTCGCCGGGTCGGACGCCTACGCATTCGTCGGGGCGCAGGCCGCCGGGCTGCTGCCAGGGTGACCGCGGGGCGCCGTCGGTGGTCCGCTCCGTCCGCCGCGCCCACGGGTAGACCCACACCACACCCTCCAGGGCCGGGGCGCGGTCCGGAATCCGGGCGGGCTTGCCGGCATACCCCTCGTGCAGCAGGCCAGAGAGGAAGCCGCACAGCCGTTCGTAGCCGTCGTGGTCGCGGGCGAGGCCGACATAGCGCTGCACCGCGCCGTCGCGGAAGTCGATGCCCAGCACCGGTCGCACACCGTACTTCGGCGCCAGCCGCACGAAATCCGGACCGCCGGCGGTGCAGTGCACGTCGGTGAGGGCCAGGCATGTCACGCCCGCTGCCCGCGCCTCGGCGAGTACTTCCTCCGGGCGCAGGACGCCGTAGCGGAGGCTGAACCACGAATGGGTGTTCAGGAACATGGGGAATCCTAAAGTGAAAGGGCGTCAGAAGAGGCTGCCTTGGCCGGCCTCGGATTCGCGTCCGCGGAGTTTGTGCGCCCGGGATTCGCCCATGCCGAACATCTCCAGTGACTGGTGGAGTTCGTAGTCGTATTCCGGGAAGATGCGCTCGCCGATGGGCTGCAGCAGAGAAGTGCCGTTGAGCCGGGGATTCTTGATGCCCGGGTCGATGGGATAGGCGTTGAGTGTCCCGTCGGGGATGGGCCGCAGCAGTCCCGTCACGTCGCCGAGGGGGGTGACCGGGTCGATCCATTTGTGTTCGTCGGCGGGGTCGAGCAGGACCGGCGAACGGTGGTGGCCGATGGCCTGCAGGGTGTCGCAGGCGGTGGTCGTGATGATGGCGAAGGAGCGGACGACCTCGCCGGTGCCCTGGTCCATCCATTCGTCCCATATGCCGGCCAGGGCGAAGGGCCGCTGGCCGTCGCGGGCATAGACGACGTAGGGCTTGGCGAGTTTTTCCTGCTGGGGTCCCTCGATGAAGGCGTCGGCGATCACGAGGCAGCGGCGGGTGCGGATGGACTGCCGGAACATCGGCTTCTGCAGGATGCCCATGGCGCCGCGGTAGCCGGGATCGTTGTCGGCGTTGTGGTCGCCCTCGCTTCGCGCGTTGATCATGTAGAACTGCTTCTTGGCCCACGCCGGGGTGAAGCCGAACTGCATGGCCTGCAGGGCATCCGGGCGGTCACCGGTCACCACGGGGGCGAGATCGCCGTGGGACACGTTGGTGTTCGGCGGTGGGGGCGCGGCGGTGTAGTCCGGCCCTGCGGTGACCTGGAAGCGCTTCTCGACGGCTTCGACGGAGGTGACGTTGACATAGCGTCCGCACATGCTGGGTTCAATTTACTGGTGGCGGTTGGCGAGGAGGAGGGGGGCATCGCCCGAAAAGGGATTGGATCGGCCGATGGTGCGGGCGCCGAGGCTGGCAGCGGAGACGATGCTCCGGTCGCCGAAGCGTTCGCGCAGCCGGTCCATGGCGGAGTAGAGGGCCTGCCGGTCCTCGTCGGCATCGAACAGGTCCATCTGCATGCCGCCGCCCACGAGGTGGCTGTACCGGACGCCGACCAGCCGGACGAGGACGCGCCGGTCGTAGAGCTGTTCGAACATTTCCAGCGTCTTGGGCAAGAGGCGGTGGTCGGCGGCGGTGTAGGGGATGCGGGCCTGCAGGGTGCGGGTGTCGAAGTCGCTGTAGCGGACCTTGACGGTGATGCAGGCGGTGAGCTTGTTGCCCCGGCGCAACTGGAAGGCCAGGTTCTCGGCCATGGCGATGAGGATGCCGCGGAGCTGATCGGTGTCGGTGGTGTCCTTGCGGAAGGTGCGCTCCGTGGAGATGGACTTCCGCTCGCTGGTGGGCATGACCGGAGAGGGGTCCTCGCCCTGGGCCTTGCGCCAGATGATGCGGCCGGATTTGCCGAGTACCCGTTCCATCATGTCGACCGGCATCTCCTGCAGGGTGGCGATCCGCCGCACGCCGAGGTTGCGCAGCGTCTGGTAGGTCTTCTCGCCGACCATGGGAATCTTGCGGATGCCCAACGGCGCGAGGAAGGGCCGCTCGGTACCGCGGTCGATGCGCAGGGCGTTGTTGGGTTTGGCCTCTCCGGTCGCCACCTTGGAAACGGTCTTGTTCTCCGACAAGCCGAAGGAGATGGGCAAGCCGGTCTCGCGGATGATGCGCTCCCGCAGTTCTCGTGCGTACTGCCAGCAGCCGAAGAAGCGGTCCATGCCGGTGAGGTCGGCGTAGAACTCGTCGATGGAGGTCTTCTCGCAGACGGGGACGGCCTCGCGGACGATGTCGGTGACCGCGTGCGAATGCTTGGAGTAGTTCATGGAGTTCCCCCGGATGACCACCGCTTCGGGACAGAGCTCCCGCGCCATCCGCATGGGCATGCCGGAGTGGACGCCGAACTTCCGGGCCTCGTAGCTGCAGGAGGCCACCACCCCGCGGTCGCCCGTACCGCCGATGAGCAGCGGCTTCCCGTTGAGCCGGCTGTCCATGAGCCGCTCTACCGACACGAAGAAGGTGTCGAGGTCGAGGTGGAGGACGGAGCGCGTGGAGGACATGTCAACGGAAATGGAATGCCAATTTAGTTGGCATTTTCATGCGTACCGTTGATGGGGTGAAATTTTGTTTCCGGGGTCAGCAGTTGGCGCCGAACGCGGAGAGCAGCTCGAGGATGTCGGACACACCGACGATGGTGTCGCCATCGATGTCGCCCACGCAGTCCGCCCCGATGCAGCCGAAGTTGGCGAGCATGTCGAGCGTATCCGACACGCCGATGATGCCGTCCCCGTCGAGGTCGCCGGGACATTCGCAGGAGCTGGGGGCCGTCCAGGTTGTGAGGTCTGCGGGCGAACTGCAGGAGGGCAGGTCCGTGAAATAGGCGCCCGCACTGGCTGTACCACCGTCCGAGGGCAGCCCGGAAAGGGTGGTGGCATAGCTTCCGGAAGTGGGCGGGACCTCAAAGAGGTTGCCCCCGACGTCCAGCAAACCGGTGAAGGGGGGGTTCACGATGTGGACGAGGAGGTCGACATCGTAGGTGGCACTCGTGGATTCACAGGTTCCGACCGCGTCCACTTCAAGGGTGATGGCGCAGGGGCAGGGCGGTGGTGCCGTCCACGCATCGAATACGGCAAAGGAGCAGGCATCGCTTTCCGTGAAGGTGATCAGCATGTCCACGGGTTCGCCGTCAGCGACGAGCCCGGTGAGTTCGGCCACGGCGAGGCCGTTGGTCACCGGAAACTGCTGGCCGTTGACGATGACGTCACCCGCTCCTGCGGAGAAGGCAAACCCGAGGTTGATGGTTTGGTTGTAGGTGCCGTCCACGGGGTTGCATGCGGTTTGGTTGACAAGGGTATACGAGGTGAGGTCGCAGGTTCCGCCGGCGCAGGGTTCGGGCGCGGTGAACAGGGCGGGATAGGTCGTGGCGCAATCCGGGTCGCCGGTAAAGAAGACCGTCACATCCACCGGGGCGCCGTTCGAAGGGAGGTTGTTCAGGCTGATCGTCTGAGGACTGCCGGAGATGGTGAAGAGGGAACCATTCACATTGATGAGTCCTGCCGGGGCATTGTCATAGAGGAGGATGAGCTGTTGGCTGTAGGTGTTCGTGGCCGGATTGCAGTCCAATTGTGCACCGGGCAGCACGGAGGAAATGGCGCAGCCCTGGACGCCCCACCCCATGTCCGAGAACATGCCCGCCACGATGGGACCGGGGTTGTGGATGGCTTCGCCGGTGTTGAGGCTGGGCGTCATCAGGGCGTTCTGGTCACCGGACAGGTACATGTCCTCCCTGAGGTGGGAGAAGCTGGCACCGGGTTCCCAGGGGTCAGGGGCGTAGATCCCGGGCGGGACGATGGCGGCGGCAAGGCCTCCCGGGCCGGACCACACGAGTCCGCCGCCCGTCAGGGCATCCCCCATGGCTCCCGTGCCGACGTTGATGTCGAGCAGGCTGCCGCCGGTGTTGTTGTCGTTGATGAAGGTGTCGTAGACGAAGGGGGATCCGCTCTGGCCGATGAAGCCGGTATTGCCGGCGACGTTGGCACTGCCGATGAATCCCAGGCCGTGGCAGAGTTCGTGCAGCACGACCGTGACGAAATCGTAGGCGCCGGGCGGCACGTTGCCATCCAGGCCGAAGTACCAGTTCACGTCGCTGCCGAAGTTGCAGGAGATGTCCGAGGAGTTGGCGTCGAGGTCGGAGGCGGCGAGCTGATTGGCCAGGGCGGCCGGGTAGTAGACGTCCGGGGCGGTGGCACCGGCGAAATTGCGGTGGACGGTGCTCGGGGAGGCCGAACCCAGGATGTTGGTACCCAGCGATGCCCACGTGGCCTCCACTTCGATGGCGACATCGCTGTAGACGTAGCCGGCCCAGATGTTGACCGCGTATTGGAATGCCGCCTCCGCGTCCGGCGGGAAGTTGACGTAGGATACGTTGATGGTGGCGACCGAGCTGCGCCGGTTGGCTGGAGGGGGGATGTGGACGAACCGGTCCTGGGGAATGCCCACCAGTCCGTCGCAACCCTGCACTCCACACGCCGCATGGTCGTGCATGGCCGATGCGGGCAGGCCGTACATCTTCTGCGCGGCCGTGGCGAGGGGAGACAGGGTGCACACCATCAGTCCGAGGACGGTACTGATGGCGGCGAGTGGTGAAGACATGTATTGAAGATAGCGATGGATGTGCGATTCCACCACTTCTCAGTATTCCGTTTTGTAGACGTTTATATGCTTTACGACTACTTTTTTACCCCTTTTGACCTCTTATACTATCCTTGATTTCAGCCAGGGCCGAAGCGATGTCGGCTGTGGTTTGGGGCCAATCGGTTGAGAACCAGCCAATGGCCCTCCAGGCTTCACGGATGTTCTCCGGTGGATAGGCGTACGGGGCGTAGGCTGGATTGTTCGAGACCAGCAGGAAATCCCCCTCCCG
The DNA here is from genome assembly GCA_937996585.1 of uncultured Flavobacteriales bacterium. GTDB lineage: Bacteria > Bacteroidota > Bacteroidia > Flavobacteriales_D > Sanyastnellaceae > UBA8752. The sequence continues at coordinate 3,272 of CALKUW010000288.1, read as the reverse complement.
GTCCAGCCGGTTCTCGACCCGCTTGAACAGCAATCCATCGTCCCGGGTCGATAGGATGTGGGGCCGTCCTCCGCCCATGGCATCAAGCCGTTCCACGAATTCGGACAGCACCCAGGTGCCGCTCGGCAACGGCAACATGCTGTCGCCTTCGATTTGGAAGAAGCGCAGCGTCCTGTCCTGGGGAATCTCGGGGATGGGCAGGTTGAAATGGGGCAGGGCGGCCATCCACTCCGGGTCACCCAGGCCTGCGGCGTATCCTGCGGCTGCCTTGATTCCGACGGCGGATATCCGTTCGCGCCCGCTGTCGCCCTCCACGGGGATCGGCAGGACGCGGACGTCCTGTTCCATGCGCCGTTCCGTGCCGCCGAGCACGAGGGCGTCGAGGGAGACGTCGAGCACATGGGCGAGCCGCACCAGGGCCGCGAGCCGGGGTTCCGCCCGGCCTTCCTCGTAGGCGCCGAGTGCGGTGCGTTTCAGGCCGGTCCGTTCAGCGAGCTCCGTTTGCGTCCACCCGCGTTGCTTGCGGTAATGGCGCAATTGGGAACCGATGTGCGTGGGATCGGCCATGCTTTCAGACCGAGGCGACGACGGATTCGACTACGTCGAGTTTGGAGGTCAGCAGCCGTTCGATGCCATCCTTGAGGGTGGCGGTGGAGGAGGGGCATCCTGCGCAGGCGCCGCGCAAACGCACGTGCACCGTGCCTTCCACGAAGGCGCGGAAGTCGATGGCACCACCGTCGGCCTCCACGGCAGGACGGACGAACTCCTCCAACAGTGCCTTGATGGCGTCGTCGTGTTCGGTGGGGACGATGTCCGCGTCATCGAGGGTGACCGCTCCCGTACTGTCCGCCGCGCCGGACGGCGATGCGGATTCGGTCGGGGCCTGTAGGGGAGGAACCTGCTCCACGGCGGTGTCGTGTTCCGACAGCCAGCCTTGGATGTACTCCCGCATCTGCATGGTGATCATCTCCCATCCGATGGTGTCATCCTTGGTCACGGAGACGAAGGTGCCGCTGATGAACACCCCGGTGACGAAGGGGAAATTGAACAGCTCTTCGGCGAGGCTGCTGTAGCCCACCGTGGCCGCCTTGCTGATGAATTCCGCCTGAGCGGCCCCTTCGATGAGGGGCCGGTCGGCCACGAACTTCATGACCTCGGGATTGGGGGTCATTTCCGCATATACGCTGACGGGTTGGCTCATACGGCGAATATCGAACACAGCGGCGTGTCGAGTACATGGACGTGCCCGTGCGACAGTGCGCGGGTTCCCGATATCTTTCCGCTTCCGATTCCAACGCCAGATGAACCGATTCCACCCTTTCGTCATCCTGTTGTCCGGCCTCGCCGCCAGCTCCATGTTGCTGGCCCAGTCCGGTTCGACCTTTCCCGTCAATGGCACACCGGATGCCCAGACCGAATTGCACGCCTATGAAGGCGCGCGCGTGCACCTCTCCGCGGATGAGGTCATAGAGAATGGATACGTTGCCGTGCGCCGCGGCCGCATCGAAGCGGTCGGCACCGGGACCTTCAGTTCGGCCGAGCCTGTGGTGCGACATGACCTGACGGGCAAGGAGGTTTACCCCTCCTTCGTGGACCTCTACGCCGGTTGGGGCATCGAGAAGGGGGAGCGTGCCCGGTGGGATGGCAAGCCCCACTACGAGCGCGAGGATAGCGAGGCCGCCCTCGGTTGGAACAGTGCGCTGCACCCGGAATTCGATGCAGCCGTGGCCTTCGTGCCCTCAGGCAAGGCGGCCAAGGCCCACCGGTCGGGCGGTTTCGGCGCGGTGGTGACGCACCGGCAGGACGGTATCGTCCGGGGCACGGCCGCGTTGGTGGCCCTGAGCGATGATGCCAATCACGCCGTGCTCGAGCCGCGGGTGGCGGCCTGGCACAGCTTCTCCAAAGGCTCTTCGCGCCAGAATTACCCGAGCTCCCTGATGGGCAGCATCGCCCTGTTGCGCCAGACCTTCTGTGATGCCGAGTGGTACGGTCAATTTGATGCGCCGGAGGAACGCAATCTGTCGCTTGAGGCGTTCAATGACGCCGGGGACCTGCCGCATTTCTTCGCGGCCGGGGGGTGGCTCGATGCCCTGCGTGCGGACCGTGTAGGCGACGAGTTCGGCATTCAATACGCCTTCCTCGGCGGCGGTGATGCCTACCAGCGGCTGGAGGACATCGCGGCCACAGGGGGCGCCTTGATCGTTCCGGTCGATTTCCCTTCCGCCATAGATGTCGGAGACCCCTACCTCGCCCGCCTCGTGTCCCTGACCGAGATGAAGCATTGGGAATGGGCGCCGGGCAATCCCGCCCGCGTGGCGGAGGCGGGCATTCCCATGGCCCTCACCATGAACGGTGTGGACAAGGGCAGTCAATTCCTCGCCAATGTCCGCAAAGCGGTGGCGCAAGGGCTTTCGCCCGAGCAGGCCCTGGATGCTTTGACGCGTGTGCCGGCTGAGATGATTGGCGCTTCGGACCGTGTCGGCACGCTTGCGGCCGGCCTCGAGGCGAACTTCCTCGTTTGCGATGGTCCCTTGTTCGATGAGGGCACGACGCTCCATTGGAACGTCGTCCAAGGCAAGCCCCACGAGCTCGAGCCGCTGGGCAAGGTGGAAGTGGCCGGGCGTTACAGCCTGAATCTGGATGGCGACGACCTGGTGCTCGAGATCAAGGATGGAGAGAAGGGGCCGCGCGGTCGCTGGTGGGCGGCCGGGACTTCAGAGGAGGACATCGACTCGCTGGCCGGGAAGGCCAAGGTGTCCCTTGATGGCCGTGACATCGTGCTCCGCCTGCTCGACGAGGAGGAGGGCGCCTTCCGCTTGGTAGGCAATGTCTATGAGGGCAGCCGCATCATCGACGGGCGCGGGGAGCGTCCGGACGGTACATGGATCGAATGGGCGGCCTTGCGCCAGGAAGCCGGAAAGAAGAACCGCGGTGGATCCGAGGATGACGGTGCGGAAACGGCGGATGGTGAATCAGAGGCTGCGGAAGAATCTGAAGCCGATGCAGGTCCCACGGGTCCGGGCCCGATGCTGTATCCGTTCAGCGCCTACGGACGGACACAGTTGCCGGAGCAGGGTTCTTGGCATTTCGTGGGAGCCACGGTGTGGACTTGCGGGCCGGAGGGAAAAATCGAGGACGGAGAGGTCATCGTGCACCGCGGCCGAATCAAGGCGGTGGGGCAGTCACTGGATCCTTCCGCCGTATTCGGCAAGAACGTCCCCGCCTTGACCCGCATCGATGCCAAGGGCAAACACATCACGCCCGGCATCCTC
>CALKUW010000287.1 GCA_937996585.1 uncultured Flavobacteriales bacterium | reverse complement strand
GATGCAGCTCATTGTGGACCTGGCGCACAGGGATGACTTGATCAACTATGGCATGTATCCGATCGACGATTCCACCTTGGTGGGGCAGCGGGTTTCGGACAACTGGGCCGACGAGCAGCACGTGTATTTCGCCATGCGCTTTAACCGGCCTTTCGAATGGTTGGACCAGATGGCGGAGCTTGAGACCGAGGAAGTCAATGGGGTGCTCGAGCAGGAGTTGACCTATGTTCCGATATTCGCATTGATTTTCAATGAAGTAGAAGAGGTTCAGGCGCGTGTGGCTTTGAGCTTTGTGGACATAGAAGGTGCATTGCGGAACCTCGATGCGGAGGCCCCGAATGCAGATGGTTTCGATGCCGCTCGGGTCGCTGCGGAGGACCGTTGGGAGTCGGCCCTCGGAAGGGTGCGGATTGATGAGGACGATCGGGATGGGCGCACCATTTTCTACACGGCCTTGTACCACAGTTTGACGGTGCCCAACCTGGCCACCGATGTGGATGGCCGATACCGTGGAACCGATCTGCAGATTCATACGGCACCGGAAGGCAAACCACGGCACACGGTCTTCAGCCTGTGGGACACGTTCCGTGCTACCCATCCCCTCTTGAACGTCCTTGAACCGGAACGAACGGAAGTGTTCATCGACAATTTCATCGGCATGCACCGCGAGGGCGGCAAACTGCCCATGTGGGAATTGGCAGGGAACTACACGGGTTGCATGATTGGTTACCATGCAGTACCGGTCATCGCCGACGCATGGGCCAAGGGGCTGCGAGGGTTCGATGAAGAGGCTGCGCTCGAGGCGATGGTGGCGGTGGCCACTTCCGATGACCTGGCCAAGCCCATCTGGGACAGCCTCGGCTATCTGCCCCTGGAGCGGGAAAGTGAAAGTGTGTCGAAATCCCTCGAATACGCCTTTGACGACGCGTGCATTGCCCGCATGGCGGAGGACATGGGACGGATGGACATCGCGGAGCGCTTCGGGCGCCGAGCCCAGGGTTGGAAGAACCTGTACAATCCCGCGAGCCGATTCATCCAACCCCGATACGGGGCGGCATGGCGTGAGGTGTACGACCCGACCGAGGTGACCTTTGAATACACCGAGGCCAATGGTTGGCAATACAACTTCTTTGTGCCCCACGATGTATCCGGGCACATGGCGTTGATGGGAGGTGCGGATGCCTACGCCCATCTTCTCGACAGCATGTTCACAGGGTCGAGCCGGCTTTCCGGCCGGCATCAGAGTGACATCACGGGGTTGATCGGCCAGTATGCGCACGGCAATGAGCCTTCCCACCACATGGCCTACCTCCCCTCGTTCGTGGGATACCCGGAACGGACCCAGCAACTGGTGGACAGCATTTGCGATGCCCTCTACACGCCTGAACCCGATGGCCTCAGTGGCAATGAGGACTGTGGGCAGATGAGCAGCTGGTATGTCTGGAGTGCATTGGGCCTGTATCCGGTCACGCCCGGTTCCGACCGCTACATCTTGGGTACACCGAGGTTTGACCGCGCCGAATGGGCGTTGCCGAATGGGCGCAGCCTGGAAATCGTCGCCAATAGAACTTCTGAAGATGCGGTGTACATCCACGGATTCCGGATGGACGGCGTGGAGGTGGACCGCAGTTGGGTTACACACGGTGAATTGATGGCGGGCGGCCGCTGGACGTTCGACTTGCGGGATGCGCCGGTAGAAGCCGGAGGTTTTGGAAAGCGACCGGAAAGCTGGCCCGTTGAGGATTGGACGCTGGGGGATGATGTCTTCGTCCCCGCGCCTTACATCGATGCGCCGCGCAGTTATTCAGGGGATAGCATCGCCGTGGCTGTGGGTTGTGCGGACGGCGGTGCGGAAATCTGGGTCAGGATCCTCGAGGATGACGCTTTCCCCGCCATGACGGGAGACCTGGAGCGGGATGGATTCACCCTGGCCGCCGGACAATTGATGGTGCATGGAACCCAGACGGTGCAGGTCAAGGCGCGTCGGGGCGAAAACCACAGTGCTGTGGTGTCCTCGCGCATTGCGCGGGTCAATCCGGACTACAAGGTGGGCATCAAGTTCCCCTATGCGAACCAATACGCGGCGGGAGGTGACCGCGCCCTGATCGACGGTGTGCGCGGAGAAGGTGCCGATTTCAGAACCGGCGACTGGCAGGGCTACCATGGCAAGGGGGCGGTGGTGACCGTCGACCTCGGTGCCGTCCACCGGGTGCGTGAAATGAGCATCGGCGTTTTGCAGGATGTCAAATCCTGGATTTGGGCGCCGAACATCGTCCTCTGCCGTACCTCCCTCGACTCATTGGATTTCGACCTTTATGGAAGCGAAGCGCCGGACATTGACCCCTTTGACTACACTCCGCAGACCCAACGTCTCCGGTTCAAAGGGGACCGCAAGGCCCGTTACCTGCAGGTGCAGTTGAGCCAGTTCAATGGGGGTGAAATTCCGGAATGGCATCCAGGCCGGTGGAACCCCACTTGGGTGTTTGCCGATGAATTCGGGTTCGATGTGGAACCTCTGGAGTGATGGCGGAATCTGACGATTTCCTGTCCCGGGGGCTGGCCATGACGACGCCCCATCCACTCGG
>CALKUW010000286.1 GCA_937996585.1 uncultured Flavobacteriales bacterium | reverse complement strand
GAAAAAGACCGGTCACCTCGGGTGCCGGTCTTCGTGCGATTGCATTGACTTTCGTCTGGTACTTCGTGGTTTCCCCACTAGGACTCGAACCTAGAATGACTGAACCAAAATCAGTAGTGTTGCCATTACACCATGGGGAATTCCGCGAAGAATGGACGGCGAAATTACAAAAAGCACACTTCGCCACCACATCCTGTGTCCGTGACCTTGGCAATCACTCTCCGTCAGAGGGTCCCACCACGTCGATGAGCGTCTCGATGAGGTTCTCGAGTTGGGTAATCCGGGCGTTGAGGTTGGCAATGGTATCCTGCAGGTCGATGTCGGCCACCTGCAGGTTGCCGGCGATCACCGCGTTGCCCATGTCGTCCACCGTGAAGGCATCCGATCGATCGTCCACACCATTTCCGTTGCCTACGGCGAAGAGGACGCCGGTCTGCTCGGTGGTGTTGTACTTCCCGACCGCAGTCTGGTAGGGCTGGTCCGCCACCGTGTAGTATCCGCCTGCACTGGAGGCATAGGCGCTGGCGAGGGTCTCGTAACCCTCCGCGTGCCCTGCAAAGCCCGAGGCGATGGTGTAGTAGCCCTCGCTCGCCGAGGCGTCTGCTGTGGCCTGCGTACCCTCACCGACGGCGTGGGCACAGGTGGCGCTGGCCACCGTGTTTCGGTTGGCGCTGTGGCTGAAGAAGCCCGATGCCGTGGTGTTGTACCCCTCGGCGTGGGCCGCCGTATTGGTGGCCTGGCATCCATAGCCCTGGCTGTGCGCATAGTTGGCCAAGGCCTTTGTGTTGTAACCCTGGGCATGCGCTGCGGTGCCGGTGGCATCGGTGAACATGCCCTGCGCGTGAGAAGCGGTTCCGGTGGCTTCCGTGCCTTCTCCCATGGCGCTGGCGCATGTGGCGCTGGCCGTGGTGTTTCGGTTGGTGGCGTGGCTGTATTGACCGAGGGCGTCACACCCGTCGCCGAGTGCGGATGCGAAGGAGCCCGTGGCGACGACGTTTCGTCCCTGCGCGAATTGTTCGGTGATGCGGGTCCGGCTGTCGATCCAGGTCCAGAGGTAGGTGTTGATGCCGGATACCGTTGTGGAATCCGAGATGTAGCTCAATTCGAGCGCAATGCGGGCTGAATCTGCGGAGCTGGCCCCGGTACCGCCACTTTCGATGCCGAGCACCCCCTCGTCCTCCCAAGGCAGCCCGAAGAGGGTCAGGAGTTGGAGTACATCACCGGTTCCGATCAGCGAATCGCCATCCGCATTGGGATTGTAGGGCCACTGGGCAGTGGCTTCACCGGGTTGGGCGGCGAGCAGCAGGCCGAGTGAGAGCAGGGCGGTCAATCTGGTAAACAGCTGTTGCATGTAGAATAAAATAATCCCGGATGGTTTTGTTCGCGGAAAAAAGGACACCGCCCGGTAGGAGCGGTGTCCGGAATGAGGTTGGAAGAGGGGCCCGCCACCTGACGGGCCCCATGATTTGTTCTGTCTTCCGGTATTACTCGGTCACCATGAATTGCTTCACGATGCTGACTTCGTCGGAGCTGATGCGCACCTGGTACACACCGCTCTCGAGCTGGGCAGCTTGGATGTCCATGACATAGGACTGGTCCTTCTGCACATTGCCGTTGAACAGCGGCGTGACGAGCATGCCCGTGGCGTCGAAGAGGCTCACATCGATGCGCATGGACTGCAGGACGGTGAAGCCGAATTGGGCAAAGTCCTGCGTCGGGTTCGGCGCGATGTTGGACACCTGGATGGCGCCGCGGTTCTCCATCGGGGACAGGGCGGGCGTGGTGCCGCTGGCATTGTTCGCCGTTCCTCCCGTTCCGACGAGGCCTGCGTCAACGTCCTCACAGACCGATCCGGTCACGTTGAGGGTGTAGCCGAACTCGGCTGCGTTGCCGCTGCAGTCCGTGGCGGTGTAGTCGTACTCGATCTGGTACGGCAGCGTGCAGTCGAGGTCACCGAAGAAGTCACCCGATCCCATCACCGGAACGTTCTGGAACGTGCCGGAGAAGATGAACCATCCGCTGTAGCCGTAGTGCTCGTTCATGTTGTTGGCACCGAGGCCCACCTGGTAGCGGTAGTACTGGTTGGCCGGCTGGTGCGAGACGGACAGGAAGCTGCCGTCGTAATCACCCCAACCCGTCAGGGTGCCGCCCTCGAGGAACCAGTAGGTCCAGTTCAGGTGGTCATCCAGGAGGCCGTCACAATCGAGCTTGTAGCTGGTCGGGAAGTCCTGGTTGGACCAAGCGTCCCAATCCATGCCGTCGGTGAGGGTGAATTCGACGTTCCATCCCGCATCGGGGTTGGCGTTGTCGACCAACATCTGCGTGACAACCCAATCGCCGTTGGCCATCTGGCTCACGAGGCCGCTGCCCACGGTGGAGTAGAACTCACCACCGGAGAAGTTGAAGAGGCGCATGGCGTGGGTCTCATAGCCATTGCAGGTCTCCTCCTCGCTGTAAGCCTCCGGCGTGACGGTGGTGCAGAACTGGATGACGGAGTCGTTCGGAGCGTATTCGCCGATCGACGTGGTCATCAGATCGATTGTCACCTCGCCCTCGCAGTTGTCGGCGGCGGAGACGTCGCACGGATCCGTGGCGGGCGTCAGGTCGCTTCCCATGTAGTCATCGGCGCAGACATCGAGGGTCGAGCCGTCCGCGATGCCGCAGACGTCGAGGAACATCGGAGCCTCCTCATCGAGCACTTCGATCGTGATGGTCGCCTGGGCCATGTTGCCGCAGTCGTCCGCCGTCATGAAGGAGTAGGTGAGGGTGGCGTTTCCACAGATGTCGGTGTTCGACGTGTCAACCAGTGCTGACAGGAACGGCGAGTCGTCGCAGCTGTCGATGCTCTCCGCCTCGATGACGGGCACGTCGGCCATGCAGGACACGGTGGTGTCCACGGCCAAGCCGCCACCGGCGAAGGTGATGACCAGCTCGGGCGCGGTCGTATCGATCACGGTCAAGGTCTGCGTCCAGGTCGTGCTGTTTCCGGCACAGTCGGACACTTCCCACGTGCGGGTGATCGTGTAGCCGTTGGCACAGTCGCCGTCCTCCGTCGTCTCACCGAGGTAGGCGTAGCTGAGGGCGTCGTCGCAGTTGTCCTCTGCCTGCAGCTCCATGAGGTCGGCCGCAGCGGGCACGTCGTCGCAGGACACCGTGGCGTCGGCGGGTCCGGCAGTGAAGCTCGGAGCCTCCTCGTCGACAACCGTCAGCACCTGGGTGTGGCTGATAGCATTGCCCGCACAGTCGGACGCGGACCAGGTCCGGGTCAGGGTGTAGTTGTTCGGGCAGGCATCGTCGTCGTCCAGGGTCTCCTCGTACATCACCTCCACACTGGGGTCGCAGTTGTCAGCAGCCGTGATGGTCGGGGCATTCGGAACGTCGTCGCAGGACACGGTCGCATCGGCGGGCAGGTCCTCATTGAAGGCCGGATCGGCATTGTCCACCAGGATGATGGTCTGCTCCACGGTCTTGTTGTTGCCACACTCGTCCACAGCGTACCACGTGCGGATCACCTCGGCCGTTCCCGGGCAGTCGTTGATGAGGTTGATGGAATCAGTGTAGCTGATCTCCACCTCGTCATCGCAGTTGTCCATGGCTTCGGCTGCACCGAGGCTGCCGACCGTGTAGTCTGCATCGCAGGACAGGGTGGTGTCCTGGGGGATGAAGGTGAACTCGGGCGCCTCCGTATCGATCAGGTTGATCGTCTGGATGAGCGTATCGGTATTGCCACAAGCGTCCGTTGCCACATAGGTGCGGAGGTAGCTTCCGGCGCACGATCCGCTGAACTCGTTGTCGGAGATGACCTCGAGCATCACGTCGGCATCACAGTTGTCCGTAGCGGTGGCGAACAGGGTGTCCGCACCCCACTCCGTGCAGGGCATCTCCACCTCGAGCGGACCGTCGATGACCGGAGCGGTCTCGTCCACGACCGTGATGGTCTGGATGTGGGCCGTCTGGTTGCCGGCGCAGTCGCTGACACTCCACGTACGGGTGATGGTCTGCTCTTGCGGGCAGTCCCCACCTTCGGCGTTCTCCACGAACATCACCTCGATGGTGTCGTCGCAGTTGTCCTCCGCTTCGAGTACGGCGGCTTCCGGAATGGACTCGCAGGACACCGTGGTGTCTCCGGGCAGGGCCGTGGTCCACGTCGGGGCGAACTCGTCGGTCACCTGAATGGTCTGCGTGTGCGTGGCGCTGTTGCCGCAGGCGTCCGTGGCGGTCCAGGTGCGGACCAGCGTCTGGGTGCCGGGGCACTCCTCCAGGCCGAGGATTTCTTCCTCGAAGGCCACTTCAGGGGCCGGGTCGCATCCATCCGTCGCGGTCAGATCGGCGACGGCGGGAATGTCGAAGCAGGGCACCGTGAGGTCTTCCGGCAGCGGATCATTGAAGGCCGGGGGCGTGAGGTCCTCCTGGCCCACCGTCTGGCTGCAGGTCACCGTCGTGGTGTTCTCGCAGTTGTCCATGGCCACGGCAGTGAAGGTCCGGGTGAAGGTGAACGAACCGGCGCAGGTGCTCACGGTGTCGTGGTCCTCCCAGGACAGTTCGATGGTCGGGGCCGGACCGCTGCAGTTGTCCGTAGCGAAGGCTTCCGCCATGCCGAGGGCATCGACCGAAAGGTCGGCACCGCAGTCGGCATCCGCCGTCACGATGGCGTCCGCCGGGCAGACGATGCTCACCGTCGGGGGCGTCTCGTCGATCAGCTCGATGATCTGCTCGAACATGTTGGCATTGCCGCAGTCATCCTCGAAGGTGTACGTACGCATGTACATGCCGACCGGCTGGACGCATCCGCCGCTGAACGGGGTGTCGAAGAAGGTGATGCTCACCTCCGAACCGCACTCGTCCATGACCTCGATGAGGATGTTCTCGTCGGTTTGCTCATCGCTGTACTCCTCACAGGAGATGGTGATGTTCATCTCGCCGGCGGTCACGATGGGCGCGGTCTCGTCGACCACCGTGATGGTCTGCTGCACGCTCGTCGCGTTGCCGCAATCGTCCACGAAGGTCCAGGTGCGGTCGACGGAGAAGCTGCCGGCGCAGAGTTGCGCGTAAACGCTGTCCTCTTCCCAGCTGTAGGCCACATCCGTGTCGAAGTTGTCGATCGCCGAGAAGTCACCGTAGGTGGTGGCGGCATCGTAGTCAAGGCAGGACACGGTCACGTCCTCCACGGTGACCTCGGGACCGAGCTCATCGATGAGGGTGATGTGCTGCTCGCAGCTGGCCGTGTTGTCACAGAAGTCGGCCGCGGTGAACGTACGGATGAAGGACATGGTGCCTTCCGGTTGGTCATCGTCACCGTCACAGTCGACGTTGAAGTCGCCGTCCACGTAGGTGATGGTGATGTCCATCCAATCGCTGCAGTTGTCGCTGGCTTCCGCCATGCCGAGGGCAGTGGTGGTCGTGTCGTCCGCGATGTCCATGTCCAGAACGAGCACCGTGTCAGCCGGGCAGGTGATGACCGGGTCGGTATCGTCGAAGAGGGCGAGGTATTGCTCGGCCATCGTCGTGTTGCCACAGTCGTCGGTCGCGGTCCAGATGCGCATCCAGCTGCCGGGGCAGGAGCCGCTCAGCGGCCAGGCCTCGATGCTGAACTCGAGGTCGGCATCACAGTTGTCCATGACGTCCAGCGGGACCTGCGTGGGATCGGTCGGATCCGTGAGCAGTTCACAGGAGACGGGCTCGTACGGCGGGAAGTCGCCGAACACGGGACCCGTCAGGTCGGCTGCCGTGATCGTCTGGGTGCAGGACGCGGTATCACCGTGGTTGCCGCAGTCGTCGATGGCGTAGGCGTAGAACGTCCGTTCGAAGCTGTACGTGCCGTCGGCACTGCCGTCTGAATCATCGCAGTGTGCGGTGATCGGGCCGTCCATGTGGAAGACGAAGATTTCGGGTGCATCGTCGCAGCCGTCCTCGGCGGTCACCGTAGGCGCGCCCATCAGTTCGACGCCCGTTTCGGCGGAGCAGTCCGCATCGAGGGCGACCGTGGTGTCCGCGGGGCAGTCCAGTGCCGTGATGACCGGAGCGGTCACATCGATCACCGTCAGCTGCTGCGTGCAGCTGGCCTCGGCCGTATTGCCACAGTGGTCGGTGGAGACGGCGTTGAACGTACGCGTGATGGTGTAGGATCCGGCACAGGTGTATTCGGGCTCGGAGTCCTCGAAGGTGTAGGTCAGCGACGGGGCGACGTCACAGTCGTCCGTGCTCGTGATGGTCACCTCTCCATAGGTGGAGGGGTCGAGTTCGCCACCGCAGTCGGCATCGAGCTCCACCACGACATCATCCGGACAGGTGATGTCGATGGTCGGTGCCACGCTGTCGAGGAGCAGGATGAACTGGTGTGCGCTGGCCATGTTGCCACAGGCGTCGATCACGATGTACTCCACATCCCAGGTCGGGACGGGATCCACGCAGCCACCGGACATGGGCTCGCAGTTCACGTAAGCCGTATCGATGGCGCAGTTGTCGCTCCACGTCACATAGCCGAGGGCCATCAGATCGTCGAGGTCACAGGACCAGTCGGCGCAGGAGACCGACTCCTCGACATTGCTGATCATGATGCTCGGCGCGATCTGGTCGGTGACCTGGATCAATTGCACCTCGGAGGCCGTGGACGTATTGCCGCAGCCGTCGGTAGCCGTAGCGGTCCAGGTACGCTCGATGGTGTAGCAGCCCTCGCTGATGAAGTCCACCGTAGCATCCGTGAATTCCACGGAGCCGGAGGAGATGCTGCAGTCGTCCTCGTAGGACGCCTCGGCCTCTCCGGTGAAGTCGGTGCCGGTTTCAACCGTGCAGTCGCCTGCCACGGAGACCGTCAGGTCACCCGGGATGGTCAGCGTGATCTCCGGCGCAATCGTATCCACCACGTGGATGAGCTGCGTGCAGATGCCGATGTTGCCAAAGAGGTCCTCAGCCTGCCAGGTGCGGGCCACGGTGTAGCATCCCTCGGCAGTCTGGTCGATGATGCTGTCACCGAGCAGGGTCACGATGGGGCTGTCGGGGTCGTTGCAGTTGTCAACCGCCACCATGGTGGACGGTGTGGGCAGGTCCTCGAAGCAGGCCACGGTAACCTCCTCCGGGCAATCCGGGAAGACCGGAGCGATGGTGTCGATGCGGCAGATCTCCTGCTCCACATTGAACGCACCGCAGGTGGGGTCGATGAAGGTGTATACGTTCGTCACACACATCTCGTCGCGGTCGACGATCTCGGATGACATCTCGAGGTCGACGATGACATCACCCAGGGCGCCGGACACCGGCACACCGCCGATGATGCCTTCCCAGGCAAACCATCCACCGAGACCGAAGTTGCAGTTGTGGTCGTTGGCGGCGACACCGACCTGGAAGCCGAAGTGCTCGTTGACCGGGGCGTGGCTCAGGGTGAGCAGGCTGCCCTCGTAGAAACCGAGTCCTTCGAGGTAGCTCTGGTCGTTCTTGAGCGTGTAGATGTCCCAATCGTCGGTGGGCACGCTGTCGCAGGAGTAGATGTACTTGAAGCCCTTCCCGAGGTCACCCCATTCGGTGCCGGACATGCCATTCTCGAACACGAGGTAAACCTGGAAACGCTGGTCCTCATTGACGCTGTTGCGCACCTCACCCTCGAGCACGGCGGTGCCGTTGTCGTACTGGGAGAAGGTCAGGCCCTCGCCGGTCTCCACGAAGTAGTCGGAGGCGGCCACACCCTGCATCTGCAGGCCGTAGACGCGGATGGCGCCGTCGGGACCGACACCCATCGCCGTCGTGGCGATACCGGTGTTGCGGAACTCAGTGGTGGGCAGGGAGACGCAGGATACAGCTTCCGTCAGGTCACCCGTACATCCGTTGTAGATGGTGGGGCTGTCCACGCAGGTGATGTCGAGGAGGTCCTCCTCACACTGCACCGTGTAGCCATCGATGGCATCGTCGATGACGAAGCAGTCGGGGTCGCAGTCGTCCAGCTGCAGCGGGTCGCCGTTGCAGTCGTAACCGGGCTCGGGGTAGGTACAGGAGCCGTCGTCCTCCGTGGCTTCGGGGTCGTAGTTGCACGCGTAGTCGTCCGTGCAGCCTTCGACCTCGTCCTCGTCGCACACGCCGTCACCATCGGCATCGTTGAAGCAATTGCCATCACAGTCCACGTAGTCCGTGGCGGGGTAGGTGCAAAGCGCATCGATGAAGTCCGAGGCGTCGGGGTTGTAGTTGCAGGCGAGGGGATCGCCGCAACCGGGCACCTCGTCCTCGTCGCAGATGCCGTCTCCGTCGGCGTCATTGAGGCAGTTGCAGTCGCAGTCGTAGTAGTCCGCGCCGCAGAACTGCTCAGGGTAGACACAGGTCACGGCCTGGACGGTGGCCAGTTCGTTGTAGTTGCAAGCGGTCTCGTCGAGACAGCCTTCCACAGGGTCGCCATCGCCGAAGGGGAAGTCCTCTTCGTCGCCGAACTCGCCGAATTCCTCACCTTCCTCGTCCACCGTGAGGGTGAAGCCGAGCAGGTACTGGGCACATTCGTCCGCATCCCAGAGGATGAAGGAGATTTCATCACCCGCAGCGGCGTAGACGTTCATGTTGATGTAGCTGCCGCCCTCGAATTCGAAGGTCTCGTCAATACCGACGGTGTTGCCATTGACCTGGGCCAGAACGGTCTCACCGAAGACGGGCTCCCCGTTGAGGAACACCTCGGCGATCACGGTAGCCGGGATGACCGGCAGGACGGTCACGGTCGTATCGGGCTCGAGGCAGGGATCCTCGAAGTCACAGATGCCGTCGCCATCCTCGTCCTCGAGGCAGTTGCCGTCACAGTCATAACCTTCTTCGGCACCATTGCCGTTGCAGACACCGCACTCGTCGAGGATGCCTACACAGTCGTCCTCGTCGTCGCAGATGCCATCGGCATCCTCATCCGCGGGGCAGTCCCCGCCGCAGATGCCGAGGGCGTCGAGCACGTTGCCGTCGCAGTCACAGGCGCCGTCGGCGATGCCTTCTCCACCGCAGATGCCGCACTCGTCGAGCTGCTGGCAGCTGCCATCGTCGATCGTCGCGTCTGCATCGTAGTTGCAGGCCGTCGCGTCCGTACAACCGGCGCAGGAAGTGTAGTCGCATGAGCCATCATCGGCATTGGCGCCGGAGATGTAGTTGCACGCGAGTTCATCGGTACAACCATCGACCTGGTCCTCGTCGCAGATGCCGTTTCCATCGGCATCGTTGAAGCAGGCTCCACCGCAATCGACGTAGTCGACACCGTAGAGGTCCACAGGGTAGACGCAGGATCCGTCGTTCATCGTGGCGCTCTCCTGGAAGTTGCAGGCGCCCTCCTCGGTACAGCCCATCACCTCGTCTTCATCACAGACGCCGTTTCCGTTCTCGTCATTGAGGCAGTTTCCGTCGCAATCGTAGTAATCGACGCCGAAAAGGTCGATGGGGTAGGCACAGGATCCATCCTCAACATTGGCCTCCGGATTGTAGTTGCAGGCTTCCTCCTCGAGGCAGCCCTCGATCTGGGGACCGGCGAAGAACGGGAAGTCCTCCGGGTCGTCGAAGGAACCGACTTCCTCACCCTCTTCCTCGATGTCGAAGCCGAAACCGAGCTCGTACAGGGCGCACTCGTTGGCGTCGAAGAGCTGGAATTCGAGTTCGTCCCCAGGAGCGGCGTAGGCGTTCAAGGTCACCCAGCTGGCGCCTTCGTATTCGAAGGTCACGCCAACACCGACGGTGAGGCCGTTGACCGTAGCCAATACGGTGTAGCCGTAAACAGGCTCATCCTCGAGGGTCACGTTGGCCGTGACCTGGACGGGAATGAAGGGCAACACCGTGGCCGTGAGGTCGGGCTCGTTGCAGGGGTCGAATTCGTCGCAGATGCCGTCGCCATCCTCGTCACCGAGGCAGACACCGTCACAGTCGTAACCGGGATCGGCATAAGTGCAGGAACCGTCGTCATCCGTAGCGTCAGCATCGAAATCGCAGGCGGTCTCATCCGTACAGCCGCCGATTTCATCCTCGTCGCAGATGAGGTCGCCATCGGCATCGTTCAAGCAGTTTCCGTCGCAGTCGAGGCCGTCTTCGGCATAGGTACAGCTGCCATCCTCGATGGTGGCATCACCGTCGTAGTTGCAGGCCTCGGCATCGGTACAACCAGCACAGGACAGGTACTCACAGGAGCCATTGTCGTCGGTGGCATCACCGTCGTAGTTGCAAGCGCCGCTGTCCGTGCAGCCTCCGAGCTCATCCTCATCGCAGATGCCGTCTTCGTCCGCGTCGTTGAGGCAGTTGCCGTCGCAGTCCAGGTTGGCGGCTCCGTATAGATCGACGGGATACAGGCAGTAGGAGTTGTCGGTGTCCGTGTAATCGCCTGCATTGCAAGCTTCGGGGTCGGTGCAACCTTCTGATTCGTCCTCATTGCAGATGCCGTCTCCGTCAGCGTCGTTGAGGCAGTTGCCGTCACAATCGACGTTATCCAAACCGTAGAGGTCGATGGGGTACTGGCAGGACCCGTCCTCATCGGTGGCGGCGCCATCGTAGTTGCAGGCAGTGTCATCCGTGCAGCCGGCGACTTCGTCACCGTCACAGACCCCATCGCCATCGGCGTCGGCAAGGCAGTTGCCGTCACAGTCGAGGCCTTCTTCGGCGTATTCGCAGGAGCCATCGTCAAGTCCGGCCGTCTCGTCGTAGTTGCATGCTGAGTCATCCGTACAGCCCAGCGTCAGGTCACCCGTCAGGAAGGGCAGGTCGGCGGGATCGTCAAACGTAGCGAGCTCTTCGCCTTCTTCGGAAGGCGTAAACGTCAGGTCGATGTCGTACAGTTCGCACTCCGCGGCATCGAAGAGCTGGAAGCTGATCTCATCGCCAGGTGCGGCATAAATGGTCATGCTCACCCAGCTGGTGCCCTCGAATTCGAAGGCCTCATCCACACCGGCGGTGTTGCCGTTGACAAGGGCAATGACGGTCATGCCGGTCACAGGCTGGCCGTCAAGGGTCACCTCGGCGATGAACGTAGCAGGGACGTTCGGGAGGACGGTGGGGTTGAGGTCGGGATCCTCACAGGGGTCTTCCCCATCGCAGATGCCGTCGCCATCGGAATCGGCGAGGCAGTTTCCGTCGCAGTCGAGACCGGGATCGGCGAAGGTGCAGGAACCATCATCGATGGTGGCACCGCCGTCGTAGTTGCAAGCACCGTCATCGGTACAACCGGCGCAGCTTGCGTAATCACAGGAGCCGTCGTTGTCGGTGGCGGAAGCGTCGTAGTTGCAGGCGGAATCATCGGTACAACCGTCGATTTCGTCACCGTCACAGATGCCGTCGCCATCGGCATCGGCGAGGCAGTTTCCGTCACAGTCGAGCCCGGCATCTGCGAAGGTGCAGGAGCCGTCATCGTCGGTGGCAGTGGCGTCGTAGTTGCAGGCCGCTTCGTCCTGGCAACCAGCGATTTCGTCACCGTCGCAGATGCCGTCGCCATCGGCGTCGGCGAGGCAGTTGCCGTCACAGTCGAGCCCGGCATCTGCGAAGGTGCAGGAGCCATCATCGTCGGTGGCGGAAGCGTCGTAGTTGCAGGCCGCTTCGTCCTGGCAACCGGCGACTTCCTCCTCATCACAAATGCCGTCGCCATCGGCGTCGGCGATACAGTTGCCGTCACAATCGAAGTATGCCGCTCCGTAGAGGTCAAGCGGGAATTCGCAGGAGCCATCGTCCGTGGTCGCTTCGGAATCATAGTTGCAGGCCGCCTCATCCGTGCAGCCCTCCACCTCGGATCCGGGTCCGAAATAGAAAGTATCGCGGAACTCATCTTGACCATCGCCCTGGATGAACACCTGGCAGTACATCTGGCCACTGATTTCACCGGTCGTGGTGAATTGTCCGACCAGAACTTTGAGGTCTTCACCGGCAACACCGTTGGCATCACCATTCAGGGCATACCAAGCGCCTCCGATGAGGTCATCGATGACGATGCTGCCACCGGGAAGACCCGCTCCCGGATCGAAGTTGGTCACCCAAGGGTTATCTGTGGCCTGTACCGTGGCAACAGCGGCTTCTCCGGCCAATGCGTTCGGCACGCCTTCGAGACCGATGGTCACCCAGCTGTCATAGGCCAGGTCGGGATAGACCGGGAAGAGCAGGCTGTTGATGCCGTTCGGGGTTGCGGCGCCAAGGGCGGCCTGATAGAAGGTGGTCGTCGTATTGACGTAGGTCGGATTGTTCAGGTCACCGGAAACGGAGGACATGAAGTCCGTCTCGTTGTTCATGGTGACGTAGATCCGGGTGCAGGAGTAACCCGTGAGGTCGGTCACGCCCAATGCGCCAATGAGTGGTCCGATGTTTTCGGCCACCGTTTCGACGGACAGGTCGTAGCCTTCCGGTGCAGGCGATGAGTTGATCGACTGCGCGAAGACCGGGGTACAGAACAGGGCGATGAAAAGCCCGAGAAGCAAGCGGTAGGGGTTCATGGTGCCGTTGAATAAAGCGTGTAGCATCAAGATAAGTCCTACAAATATGCAAATACTTTCGACGAATTACAATTATTTCTACGCTTATCGATAAAAAACATCATTTCGTCGAAAGTAATTCAGAGCAAATGAAAGCTCATCCAGAACACCTTGTGGGTATCCGGCAGGTGGTGGCGAAGGCGCGAAAGGGGGTCAGCCCACGATGTTGATGATCCGTCCGGGAACGACGATCACCTTTTTCGGCGTGCGGCCATCCAGCTGTTTGGCGGTGCGCTCATCGGCGAGCACGGCAACCTCGACATCCGCAGGCGCCGCGGTGGCGGCCACGGCGAACTGGAAGCGGACCTTTCCGTTAAACTGGACCGGGTAAGTCACCTCGGACTCGACCAGCTTCTCGGCATCCCATTTTGGCCAAGGGGCATCCACGACGGAACCTTCCCCGCCGCAGGCCTCCCAGAGTTCTTCCGCGAGGTGCGGGGCGTACGGCGCGAGCACAGCGGACAGAGGCTGCAGGACAGAGCGCTCATGGCACCCGGCCTCGGTCAGCTCGTTGACGCCAATCATCATGGCACTCACGACCGTGTTCCAGCTCAGGCGGTCGAGGTCCTCCGTGACCTTCTTGATGGTCTTGTGAAGGGCACGCTCGGCTTCGGCCGACGGAGCGCCGTCGGTGATCAGCACGTTCCCGTCAGCGTTCCGGTAGAGGCGGGTCAGCTTGCGCAGGAAGCCATGCACGCCATTGATGCCCTGGGTGTCCCACGGCTTGGCCTGCTCCAGCGGCCCGAGGAACATCTCGTAGCAGCGGAGGGTGTCGGCGCCATAGCGCTCCACGAGGTCGTCGGGGTTCTCCACGTTGAACTTCGACTTGGACATCTTCTCCACCTCGTTGCCGCACCGATACTCTCCCGCCTCGTTGAGCACGAACTCCGCTTCGGCGAATTCGGGACGCCACGCTTTGAAGCCCTCGAGGTCGAGGACATCGTTGCGCACCAGGCTGATGTCCACGTGCAAGCGCTGGGTCCGGTGCTCTTTGCGCTGCTCGAACGTGACGAACCGGTTGGTCCCCTCGATGCGGTACACAAAGCTGCTTCGCCCCAGAATCATGCCCTGGTTGATCATCTTGGCGAAGGGCTCGTCAAACCCGATGAGGTCGAGGTCGAAGAGGAACTTCGTCCAGAAGCGGCTGTACAGGAGGTGACCCGTCCCGTGCTCCGCCCCGCCCACGTAGAGGTCGACCTGGCCCCAGTAGTCGCTCTTGGCCCGGTCGCAGAAGGCGTCCGCATTGTGCGGGTCCATGTAACGCAGGAAGTACCAGCTCGATCCGGCCCAACCCGGCATGGTGTTGTACTCCATGCGGTCGCCCCGGTTGACGTTCCAATGTTCGGCGCGGGCCAGCGGCGGGTCGCCGTCCTCGGTCGGCAGGTAGGCATCCACATCGGGCAACAGGACCTGCTCGTCCTCGATGAGCTGGGGGATGCCGTCCACATAGCAGATGGGGAAGGGCTCGCCCCAGTAGCGCTGGCGGCTGAAGACCGCGTCGCGCAATCGGAAGTTCACGCGGGGCTTCGCAAAGCCAGCCGCCTCGGTTTCGGCGATGGCGCGGGGCAGGGCTTCGTTGCAGGTCAGGCCGTTCCAGTCTCCGCTGTTGCAGAGCACGGCCCCCTTGTCCGATTGGGCGCCAGTCTCGATGTCGTGCCCTTCGAAGATGGGCGGAATGGGCAGGTCGAACGCCTTGGCGAATTCCCAGTCGCGCTGGTCGCCGGCCGGGACGGCCATGACGGCGCCCGTGCCGTAGCCGGCCAGAACGTAATCGGCAATCCAGATGGGCATGGCGTCCCCGGTCAACGGGTGCACCGCATGGGCACCGGTGAAGCATCCGGTCACACCGCGGTCGCCGGCCATGCGCTCCCGCTCGCTGCGGGCGGCGGTCTCCTGTTGGTAGGCCGACACGGCAGCGCGCTGACCGTCGGTGGTGATGGCGTCGACGAGGTCGTGCTCCGGGGCGAGCACGAGGAAGTTGGCCCCGTGCAGGGTGTCCGGTCGGGTGGAGAAGACCTCGATGTGGTGGTCGGGATGATCCTGGATGGCGAAGCGGAGTTGGGCACCCGTGCTCTTGCCGATCCAATTGCGCTGGACCTCCTTGATGCTGTCGGACCAATCGATGGTGTCGAGTCCGTCGAGCAGCCGATCCGCGTAGGCCGTGATGCGCATCATCCACTGGCGCATCTTCTTGCGCACCACCGGATGCCCCCCCCGCTCACTGAGGCCCCCCACCACT
>CALKUW010000285.1 GCA_937996585.1 uncultured Flavobacteriales bacterium | reverse complement strand
TCCCGAAGTGCTCCATCTCCTCCATGGCGATGCGGGTCAGCTCCTCGACCAGATCGGTCAGTTCCGGATAGCGGACGATGGTGGAAATGGCGTTGGAGGCGGCCTTCTGCTCGCACCACGCGTGGTCGGTGAGGACTTCCGGGATGTTGGACTCAACGAGCTCCACCCAACGGGGGTCCGTGGGGAGCTGAAGTCCAAGCATGACGCTGTCGGTTCCGTTCGACATCGCTCAGGAATTCATGGCGTCCTCGATGGCCTCGGCGTCCAGCGGGATGTCGCCCATCAGGTCGTCAAAGCCATCCTCGGTGACGACGATGTCGTTCTCCAGCCGGATGCCCAGGCCTTCTTCCAGGATGTAGATGCCGGGCTCCACGGTGAATACGTGGCCGGCGCGGATGGGCTCGTGCCACAGGCCCACATCGTGGACGTCCAGTCCGATGAAGTGGGAGGTGCCGTGCATGAAGTACTTCTTGTAGGCGGGCCAGGCGGGATTCTGCTTGGCGACGTCGTGTTTGTCGATGAGGCCCAGCCCGAGGAGTTGCTCGGTCATGAGCTCGCCCACCTGCTTGTGGTAATCGTGGAGGCTGACGCCGGGGCGCAACAGCTTCGTGGCGTCGCGCATCACGCTGAGGACGGCGTCGTACACCTTGCGCTGGCGGTCGGTGAAGCGGCCGGACACCGGCAGGCACCGGGTCATGTCACTCGCGTAGTTGCCGTACTCGGCGCCGACGTCCATCAGCAGCACATCGCCGTCCTGGCAGACCGCGCTGTTCTCGATGTAGTGGAGCACGCAGGCGTTGGGTCCGCTGGCCACGATGGGCGTGTAGGCGAACCCGCGGGAGCCCTTGCGCACAAACTCGTGCAGGTACTCGGCCTCGACCTCGTATTCGGTGACGCCGGGCTTGAGGAAGTTCATCACGCGGTTGAATCCGTCGCGGGTGATGCCGCAGGCGTGGCGCATCCGCTCGATTTCCTCGGCACTCTTCACGCTGCGCGTGCGGTGCAGGATGGGCGCGGCCCGCTCGATGCGGACGTGGGGATAGGTCTCGCAGAACCATTGATTGAACCGGGCCTCGCGGGTCTCGACCACGACCTTGGCGCGGGTGTGCTCGTTCTGGTGGAGGTAACAGCAGCTGCACTCCGTGACCAGCCGCTGGATGGTCCGCTCGAGCATGGACAGCCACTGGACCTGCTTCACGCCGGTCTGGGCGGTGGCCTCGGCCTTGGTCAGCTTGGCGCCTTCCCAGATGGCGATCTCCTCGTTGGTTTCGGTGACGAACAGGATCTCCCGATCGGCCGGATTGTGGGCGTCGGGGAAGAGGAGCAGCACGGTCTCCTCCTGGTCCACACCGGTGAGGTGGAGCATGTTGGAGTCCTGGCGGAAGGGCAACGTGCCGTCGGCGCTGGTCGGGTAGACGTCGTTGGAACTGAACAGGGCCATCGCTCCGGGGCTCAGGGCCTCGGCAAAGGCGGCGCGGTTGCGGATGTAGTTCTCGGCGGACAGGGGCGGGTAACGCAGCATGCCCCGAATTTACGTCGCGTCAGGGGCGCACCGCGCGGAGCAGCGAACCCGTCGGGAGGACTTGCCCGGTCCCGCTCATGAGACAGAGCTCACCGGTTTCGATGCCGGCATCCGGCAAGGCCCTGGACCACAGGTTCTCCAAGGTGGATGGGCTGAGTCCCGAGTAGGTGTTCATGATGACCGCACCACCCGGTGCAATGAGCGCCGCCGTCCCGTCAATGAGGCGCTGGACCTGCTCCTCCAATTTCCATTTCTCGCCCTTGGGACCCAGCCCCCACGACGGAGGATCCATGATGACGAGGTCGTAGGTGTTGCCCCGACGGACTTCGCGTTCGGCGAATTTGAGGGCGTCCTCCACGCACCACCGGATGCCTTCCAGACCGGACAGTTCCATGTTCATCCGCGTCCACGTGACGACCTGCTTGATGGCATCGACGTGGGTCACCTCGGCCCCGGTAGCCCGGGCGGCCAGGGAGGCGCCACCTGTGTAGGCAAACAGGTTCAGGACCCGCTTACCGGCCCCCACACGCCCCGCGATCCAGTCCCAGTTGGCGCCCTGTTCGGGAAAGAGGCCCACGTGCTTGAATCGGGTCATCTCAAGGGAGAAATGCAGGGCGTGTCCAGTGGCAAGGGGGTAACGGATCTCCCAGTTGTCGGGGACGCTCTGAAGGGGGGTCCAATGGCCCTTGGTGCGCCCCGTGGGGACGAACTCCGCAGCAGCGACCCGCCGCCATTCGGCTTCCCGCATGCCCCGTTGCCAGATGGCATGCGGTTCCGGGCGGATCAGGACGATGTCCCCGAAGCGCTCCAGGCGGGCACCACCGCCGCTGTCGAGCAACTCGTGATCCACCCAATTCTCCGGGAACCAACGGTGCAATTCACCGCTCGAGCGGGTGGTCTTGGGTAGGGGGGCTTCGGACATGGGACCGGAAAGTTCGCAATGCGGGCGTGACAACCTCCGATTTCGGGTGTTGAATCGCAGGGACATGGCCCGACCTTGCACCAAATCGACAGTCGAACATGGCGGGCAAGCGGAAAGCAGGAGGGAAGAAGGGCGTCAAGAGAAAGGAGGGCAAACCGGCCGGTTCCGGGTCGAGAAGGCGCCCACTGCGCGCAGATGCCGCAGCGGTGGGGGGTGGCCAGCGCCTCAGTGGTGCCAGCCGCTACACGTCCGACGTCATGGAGGTGTTCCGCAAGTTGCCGGGCCGGCCGATGAACGCCCGGCAGGTCGCCAGCACCATGGGCATCGCCGACAAGGACATCCAGGAGATGCTGCACGTGCTGATGCGCGATCAGGCATCCAAGGGCAAACTCAAGGAAGTGGGCCGGGGCCGATTCCTGCTTCCGGACTCCGGTGAGCGGGGTGCCCGGAAGGACAGACCGGGCAAGGGGACTTCCGGAGGCAGTGGCAAAGCGCTCCTGCAGGGCACGATACAGATCTCCGCCTACGGCAAGGGCTACGTGAGCATTCCCGGGGAGACGGAGGACATCGCGATTCCGAAGGGGCACACGGGCACCGCCTTCTGGGGCGACACCGTGGAAGTGGGTTGGATGCGCCGCGGGCGCAAGGAGGTGCCCTACGTCACCGAGGTGGTCAAGCGCGCCCGGGAGTTCTACGTGGTGATGATCGACCCGGTCAAGGATTACGCTTTCGGCATTCCCACCGACAAGCGGCTTCATCGCGACTTCCTCATTCCCGCCCGTCACCTGCACGAAGCGCCGCAGGACGTCAAGGTGGCCGTGCGACTCGTCGATTGGGCCTCGCCCGATGACCCGCCCATCGCCGAAGTCGTCGAGGTCCTCGGAGCACCGGGCGTCCACGAGGCGGAAATGCACGCCATCCTGCTCGAATACGGCCTACCGTATCACTTCCCGGAAGACGTCGAAGCGGAGGCCGAGCAGATCCCGAAGGCGCTGGATCCTACGGAGATCAAAAAGCGCCGGGACTTTCGCAAGGTGACCACCTTCACCATCGACCCGGAGGACGCCAAGGATTTCGACGACGCGCTCAGCATCAAGGACCTGAAGAACGGCAACGTGGAAGTGGGGGTGCACATCGCGGACGTGACGCACTACGTCAGGCCCGGGGGAAGGATTGAAGAGGAAGCGGTGGAGCGCGCCACCAGCGTCTACCTCGTCGACCGCACCATCCCCATGTTGCCCGAAGTGCTGTCCAACAACCTCTGTTCGCTCCGGCCCAACGAGGACCGGTACGCATTCAGCGCGGTCTTCGAGCTCGACAAGGAGGGCATGGTGGTCAAGGAGTGGTTCGGCCGCACCGTGATCCATTCGGACCGGCGCTTCACCTATGCCGAGGCGCAGGAACGCCTAGAGACCGGGAAGGGCGACCTCGCCGATGAGGTCCGGCGCCTGGACCGCTTCGCCCGGAAAATGCGGGCGCGGCGTTTCAAGGCGGGCGGCATCGACTTCGACACCGAAGAGGTCCGTTTCCGCCTCGATGCCGACGGCAAGCCCATCGAAGTATTGATCAAGCGGATGATGGACGCCAACCGGCTCATCGAGGACTACATGCTCCTCGCCAATGTCCGCGTGGCGAAGTGGATCGCCGGTTGCAAGGGCCAGCGCCCCCCAGGCGGAGTCTACCGCATCCACGATTCGCCCGACCCCACCAAGCTGAAGTCGCTGCGGATGTTCGTGTCCCAGTTCGGCTACAAGATGCCGGAGATGGAACCGGGCAAGGCGCACCGCGCCATCAGCCAGTTGCTCAAGATGGCCGAAGGAAAGTCGGAGGAGCCCATCATCAAGCAGATGGCCATCCGGTCCATGGCCAAGGCCGAATACAGCACCGACAACATCGGCCACTACGGCCTGGCCTTCGAGCATTACACGCACTTCACCTCACCCATCCGGCGCTATCCGGACATGATGGTCCACCGCAGCCTGCAGCATTACCTCGATGGGGGCGCACCGATCGACACTTCCACACTGGACGGTCCCTGCGCCCACAGCAGCGAGCGCGAAAAGCGCGCAGCCGAGGCCGAGCGGGCCAGCATCAAGTACAAGCAGGTCGAATTCATGGGCACCCACCTGGGGGCGGAGTTCACCGGGGTGGTCAATGGCATCTCCTCCAAGGCGGTGTACATCGAGTTGTCGGACAACAAATGCGAGGGATACGTGGACATTCGGGGTATTTCCACAGACCGGTTCTCACTCGATCCCGAAAGGCAATGTCTGGTGGGCCTGCACACGGGGCAGATCATCCAGATGGGGCAGGAGGTGAGGATACAGGTTGTTCGTGCGGACCTGCAGCGGCGAGAGTTGGAGTTCGATTGGCTGGGTTGAGGCCGGTGCGAACCGTCGGACAGACCGTATTTTCGCCTGGGCCGCAAAGGCGGCACATGCGCTCTTAGCTCAGTTGGTTAGAGCAGGGGACTCATAATCCCTGGGTCGCGGGTTCAAGTCCTGCAGGGCGCACATGGAGCAGTTCAGATGAGCTGGCTCAACAGTAGAATGAGGTCGTACGTAGAAATCAGTCCGTCCCCATTCAGGTCGTACATGGCGTTGGCCTTTGTGACAGGCTGCATGAAGTTGGCCAAGAGTCCAAGGAGATCGTCGAGGGTCATGTTTTCCTGTATTCGTTATGCTACGGACTTAATTCAGCACGCGGTGCCGTGGCTAGAAGTGTGTCAAGCTTACACCATAAAGATACAGAATATTAGACCAAAACTCAATATAAGTAGATAGAAAATAGAATTTATGGGGTGAAAGTCTTCTTGAGTTCCTGAGGGGGCGCATCTTCTTTTCGGGGACATGGATGAAGGAGATGGTGTATCTTCGGGCCCCGTTTTCGGGCAATTAGCTCAGTTGGTTCAGAGCGTTCGCCTCACACGCGAGAGGTCACTGGTTCGAATCCAGTATTGCCCACCCCGCCCAAGGGGCCTGACCCCCAACCCCAGGCCCCGGCCCCGCTCCCCTTAGGATGCGGGGCTTTTTTCTGCGGCATCGCCTTGGGCGATGTTTCTTTGCCGCACGGCCCCGTAGTTCAACGGATAGAATAGACGTTTCCTAAACGTTTGATCCAGGTTCGATTCCTGGCGGGGCTGCCATTCTCCCCGCCAATCCAATACCCTTGACACCCCCCTCTCCTTCACGGCTCGATGGTTCCTGGCACCGCCTACTCGGTGGCAGTGGCGTCGTGTTGGCGCTCAAGGTGTTGGGAGCCGTGGGCGGATTCCTTTTTTCGGTTTGGGTGGCGCGAACACTGGGGGATGCGGCCCTCGGCCGTGCAGAGCTGTTCATCCTGTGGGTGACCGTGGGTGCCACCTTGCTCAGGGGCGGATGGGACGGGGCCGTGGTCAAGGCCTTCGGTGCGTGGACGTCCCAGGGACGGGGCGACCGGGTCCGTGCGGCCTTCCGTCGTTGGACGGGTGTCATGGTGGGTATTGGGTTGCTGGCGGGCTTGGTTGGAACGCAGGTTTTTGGTCCCACGAGCGGCTTGGGCCCATCGATGTGGATCGGTTGGGGCATGGGTGCCTGGCTCGTTATCGGCTGGCTGGCCGAGTGCCTCCGCGGTACGGGTCACGT